>JAKPFY010000173.1 GCA_029551185.1 Bacillota bacterium | reverse complement strand
TTCTCTGTCCCAGGCAGGCCTCAGTCTTGCTGACCTTGATTGGATCGCCTCAAGAGAGCATGCCCTTGGCGCATCGTTCGGCATCCCCGGACGTCAGGCTACCAAGGACGAACTTATGGATGCACTCAATCAGGCATTCTAACGTGCAAATTCTGTGAAGTACAGGTCGGGTACGCCGCGGTCCGGAACTCGCCATACACCGAACACTTCTGCCACCGGTAGACGGAACATGGATCACTGCAACTTAACTCCGCAGTACCGGCAGAACACATCTTTTTGCCCTGCTTTGCGATTGCATTTATGACAAACGCGGGTAGTCTTTTGTGGCTTTGACGGATTTACCTCTTTTACATCGTAGATTCCCGTCCCGGGAATACCTACAGTACGCCTCACTTTGCCCTTAGGGCTGACACCGATTCGAAAACCCGGTACGCCGAAAGAAATGCCCACCCCTGATTTGGAGAGATTTATCCTTCCGTACTTGCCCAGTTTCTTTGATTTCCTAAACCTCAGCGCCATTTTATCACCTCGAATCAATTCAGCTGTTTCAACGAAGCGTCTGTTGTGTCACTATGATCTTATTATTCCTTACAACTGCAGAATCTCCTGTAATCGATTCCAGGAGATTCTACCGCTCTATAACCAATATCTAATTTCCGGAGTCAGCCTGCAATTCTTGTTATTTTGTTATTTTTACCCCCCACTCAGCACCGGACTCTATATTGTAGGTTTCTGCAAAATTGTCCATGTTAATGGCAAAGGCTACACGTAATTCGGAGTTCATATATAGGAGAGGCTTGCCTACTTCAACATCGCCGAAGGTATTTACGTAAGGAATCTTCCCTTCATATACCGTTTCACCGCTTTTCATTATACATACATTGACAACATCGCCTTTTGTTATGCCAAAATCCTCGAAGGTCTTTTTGGGAATGCTTGTCCATACATTTCCAAAAGGCTGATCCAGCACAGTGACCATTCCCCAGACAGCATCATCTTTGATTTCTGCCTTTTGGTAGCTTATCATCTCTACCCTGGGCTCTATCAACTTACCGACTTCTTCAAAAGTGATCATTCCGGATGCCAGACGAGCACCGGTTAACGCAAATATATCCCGACCGTAAAAGGTGTAAGATTCTTCGGAACCAGGCAAACGACTGGCCTCTTCATCAATTTCGCGTACAGCTTCAATACCCAGGTTCTCTGCTACCAGGGTCAGAGTTCCGTTGTCAGGGGTGACAAAGTACTGCCCGGTCTTTGTCTTTAGCACAACCGATTTTCGATCAGTGCCAACACCGGGATCCACAACCGAAATAAATACTGTGCCCGCAGGCCAATAAGGTGCTGCTCCGTTTAGCCAGTAAGCTGCTTCCCAAATATCAAAAGCGGGAATCTCATGAGTCAAATCAAACATTTTCAAATTGGGGTCTACACAAAAAGCCACACCCTTCATAGAGGCAACAGCATCGTTTTTTACGCCGAAATCCGTTTGAAATACAAGGGCTGAGGTAGCTGATGACAACCGGATTTCTTCCGACGCGTCCCTAGTGGCAAGAACAGTTCCTGCCATCCCCAAAACCAATACTATTGCCAAGACCGTCACTAGCTTTTTACTAAACTCATTAAACTTGCCGGACTTGCTAAACATAAAAACCCTCCTTTAGATTTTTGGTCCAAAATGTTTTACTTGCAGCAATAATGGATATATTGTCAGAAGTTTTTAGAAGTATTGTGGAAAATGAATAACTGAGAGCAAAACAGGACTTTATACATATTATACTATCTTTGGCATAAACATCAAGGAATGCCCGTTCTCGTGAAAGCCGGCTACCGACAAGAAGACAACGTCTGATGAGAGCAGAATCCGCCTTCCCTAAACTCTTGTGTCCGGCCTTCTTTACTGGATGGGTTACTCTGCATAGCCTCTCTTATGTGGGCTTTAAGATCCTCAGAGAGTCGTTGTTTGTACTTATCCTTCAAGCGAAGATAGCGTACCTATAGGTGATGCCTTTAGAAACGATGTTAGGGTGTCATACGTCTTTTTCCGGTTCTTGGTTTCAGTAGATGGCTTCCTAAAATCGCAGTAATGGGCATAGCGACAATAAGGCCGATACTTCCCGCAAGCGCCTTCACTATTTCCGTGGCAATATAGTCAACGCTGACTATTTCCATGAGTGATGTCTCATACGCCAAAAAAAGTAGAAGCAACGGGATGGAACCACCTGTGTACGCCAGTATAAGAGTGTTGGACATGGTGCCCATGATGTCTCGTCCTATCTTCAGCCCAGAGCAAAGCAGCTGCTCTTGCGTAATTCTCGGTCCCGCCGGCATAACTTCTTCCATCGACGAGGCGATAGACATCGCCACGTCCATTACAGCGCCGAGAGCTCCTATGATCATCCCGGAAAACAGGAGTCTATGGAAATCGAACTGGACTCCTGAGGTATATAAAGGAGCATCGTTGCTTCTTAAGCTCCGAAGCCGCTGAAGCGGGCAGCTGAACCCACAATCATCGCGATCAGTCCCGCAATAATCACTCCGCTTGTGGTGCCTAATATGGCAGTTAGGGTTTTTCTGTTAAAGCCGCCTACGATTCCAAGTGTAACAACAGTGATGGCGGCAGATACAAGGATTGTGACGTAAATGGGATCATACCCTTTAAGTAAAACCGGAAGCAAAACCCAGACTATTGCCAATCCGGTTATTCCGATATGTAACTTCTTAAATTTACGCATATACAGGTATGCTGCGGGCATGCCGATGGCTGAGACAATTACAGTACCATTCACATTCCTTGCTCTCATTTCCGATAGATCAATATTCAATGCCAATTACCAAATATCCTATCCGGAATCACGGACCGTAACCTCACAGGATGCCAGGTAGTCCGGAGCTGAAGCGTTTCTCAACCCGTATCTGATCGGATCTTCAGCATCCTCAGATAGAGATCGAGTGAATTAAAGAAATTCTATGAGAATCTTGATGCTCCGAATCATAAAAAACATAAATATGGGAAGTTCACGTTTTAATCTGTTGTGGCGGCAGCTTCTTGAGCAGCAGCAAATGCTGCGCCGGCCTCAATACCGGGAAGCATTTGTATTGTTGCTTCTTTTGGTTTCAGCCCCATATATCCCAGAATATCAGGTGTGAAATCCTGATTATCCAGAGCCAGCACTGCTTGCTGCCATGTTATTTTGTCTTGCATCAGCAGTTCAGTAATGAAATCGATGTTTAAATAGCCCTTTACAGTGTCAGTGCCATGAATAGAATCCAGTATTTTGGTCTTTGTTGTGTAGACAGTATGAATTTCAATTCCTTCAAATTCGAGATTCTCATATACGTCTGCCTGTGTGAAGTTTGTTTCAGCCATAACATAGCCATTCTTCGTTTTCAAAAGGGGATAGACTAACGATTGCTCAAGCCATTCTTTATCAAAATCATCTGCAATATCGCAGGTGAATGATGAAATGTTCTTTACGAACAATCTGTGCTGAGAGCTTGCAACTGCAGTCATAAGCTGCTCCTCTGTTACAGCACCGCTCTGCAAAAGAGCGTCACCAAGACGGCAACCTTCCTTAAGAGATTGGTCAAGAATTACTTGTAATGTATCTGAATCAAGGTATCCTTTCTCCAAAAGGACGTCACCGACATTGCGGTGATAGCGATGTAGAACATGCTCCTCCAAAAACTCGTGGTTTGTTTTGTGCCAGGCCACCTTCTTTTTCTTATTACCCTTTTGGGTGCCGAAAAACAGCTGTTTCCACGCACACAAGGTTGCTGACAGATTGATTATATTGCCCCAAATAAGACGGATGGGCATCAATGGTGGCAACAGGCAGGCAAAGACCACACTTCTAAAACCGTAGATGTGTTGTATTGCAATTACACGTGTTATTTGGTGAAAGATCATTATCGTTGTCAGTAAAATGCATGCCCGCCAGGCGAATGTACTTACAGGATACATAATGGGAAGCGATACGAACGACGATACAATAAAATAGATAAAGACAAGATAACCCGGTAGTACAAGCAGGTTGACGATTTTCGCCTTCCAATCCCTGTACAATGTATATCTGCCCGCGAAGCTGAGTTCACTGGGTTTAAAAATATCGGTAAAAGTTATCGATTGCATGGTAATGCCGTATATCCACCGTGTTTTCTGTTGAACGGCTTTCTTAAAGGTAGCAGGAAAAATGCTACGGGTAGCTATATAGTCCCATTTAACAGTACTATTATCAAGCAAACGCTGCACCTTTTCCAAGACGTAGTGTACATGGAAGCCCTTCTCGGCTAAGATAAGTGAAAGTTTATAGTCCTCAGTGAGATTATCCTCAGGAAACAGGGGTTCATTTTCATATTCATCCAATATACGGTGTGAAATGACGAATCCTGTACCTGCGGAAGGAACTATGGCAGACATAGTATCCCGCATTCCCATAATTCTGAAATGGTTTTGTGCAAATTCGTCAGCGTACGTTCCCGAAGTCATGCCTCTGAAGAAATTCTTAAGGGTGGGCATTCTCTGCAGGGGGAATACAGGAAATTGCAGAGCATCATAACGTTCCAGGAGGAAGTTTGCAACCTTGAATTCATAAGGATGCACAACATCTTCAGAATCATGTACTATGATAGCACTGAAGCGCCAACCGCGGTCAGCCTCGAACTGCTTTATGAATGCGATTACGTTATTAATATTGTCGGCTTTACACGTCGGCCCGGCATGGACGTTCATTACCATATGAACGTTTTTGTACTTTCTTTCAAGCCTTTTGGCAACAGCGACAGTTGCGTCATCGTTTGGGTATACACCCAAGAAAACATAATACATAGACTCCGGGTAATGCGCGGATGCCAGCATGTTTTCAATCATGGGTTCAAGAACGCTGTCCTCATTCCATGCTGCTACTATAACTGCAAGGAGCTTGGACGGGATCGCCTCCAGACTCTCCATAGACACCCGGTCTGCTTCGGAATCCACCCTTCTTTTTTTGATTAAATGAACTATCTCCCAAATTACGTCGTCAATATTGAAAATTATGTAGCATAGCACGACAATCAGACCAACAAGCTGGATTCTGAATTCTATCGTAATCACCTCCATACCAAAGGCTATCAGCCTAATTTGATCAAAACCGTATGCTTCTGCTACCCATTTTCTATAGGGTTGTCAGTTAGTATTATAGAGATAAAATCGCATATTTCAAAGGAAAACATAAAAAAATACAATATTATGAATAATCCTTAGATAACGGAGTAGGAATATATGGCATGTCTTCTTCTGGCGTGATCTGTGATCAATATACAGAGAAGCGGTAGAACCGCTCTTATAGTTCAATATCCTCATATCGACACTGACAATGTCTCCGCGTCCAAGAATCAGCCAAATTCAAGTCAATAAGGGATTACAGTGTGGCGTTAGAACTCGAAGCGGTTCCCTTCTCCCGACGCGCACGCGTCAGGGATATGTCTCAGGCAGATGGCTGCTCCCATCACCCCGAGGTAGAGTATCTGTTGCCATGGAAGCCGCAATACCAGGCCTATGAGAGGCAGGCTGAACGAAGCTATTGCAGACGCCTTGGCAACATGGCGCAAAAGGAGATACATCATGAGCCACAGTGCGCCTGCAATCAGCACCACGGTCGGCACAGTAAGCACGCATGAGCCGAAAAACGTGGCTATTGCTTTCCCGCCCCTAAATCCAAACCAGATAGGCAAGATGTGCCCGATCACAGCGGCTGCTCCGGACACCATCTGACCGGTCGCTCCGCCTATCGCCCGGCCGAAGATTGCGGCAATCATTCCCTTGGCTATATCGCAGCAAGCTACCAAGATGCCATATTCTACGCCCAACAGACTTCCGACATTGGCTGCTCCGGCATTGCCGGACCCATGTTTGCGGACGTCAATCCCCCTAAGCGCTCTGCCCACGATCACGGCAAAAGATACCGAGCCTACAGAATAGCCAACGATGGCAGCCAAAAGGAATCGCATACGCTACACCTCTTTTTACTCGGCTTTGCGATTGCACTTATGACAAGTTATGAACCTCAGCGCTATTGTGTCCGGTCCTCATATTACTGACAAGATCGAATCAGCAAACGACTCCAAAATCAACCAACATGAAGTTGCCCCGGCATCTAAACAGCCTCTGGACCTTTCCCCGAGCCTGCTCGCTCTCCCGACTTTGGCGACCATGTCGCGAGTTGACTCCTTGCCCTTCTCCGCAGCCCTTCTCATTTCCCCAAGGGCAATTCGAAAACCCAGGTCTTTTGCTTTCTTATATGCTTCAACCGCAGGAATCAATGCATCCAGAATCGTTTTATCCCCAAGTTCAGCGCATCCGATATCCTGAACCCCTTTCATAGCTCCATCCAACATTCTGCCAAATACGTCTTTATCTATTATACACGTGTGCCTGATGGCTAAGGCCATTTCCAAGAAAAAGGCGCCATACAAAGGGCCCGCAAGATCGTGGATTTCCATGGCAAATGTCTGCCCCAGGACCTCGAGTGATGACGAAAAACTCAAATCGTCCCTCTTCAAATCTTCCGCGCACAGAACAAAACCTTTGCTCATGTTGACACCATGATCCCCGTCACCGATTGCTCCGTCAAGCTCATCCAAATAATCGGCGTTTTCTTCAATGACCTTGATGAGATTCTCAATAATAAATCTACCATCCTTATTGATAAATTCCTGCACCATGATCACTCCTTATACCTACCTTAACCCTGAGGTGTCAAAGTCAAAATCCAACTGTTTTTTCACGCCTTTATTCACCTTAAAGACAGCCGGAGCAGCTTACGGCATCTCCGGTAATAAGCGAGGAAGGATTATTCTCCGCATCTCAGTGTGATGAATTCACTCAGAAGCAAAAGAGGGCCCATGGAATCGGTATTCCGCAGATATCTCAACCAACCGGTGTGAAACTTTCTTCTGCCATGAACTTGCCGGGATGGAAAAACTCTCCTTTATTGTAGTGCCCATCTGCCACATTGTCAACAACTTGACCCTCAATGATTCCTATAAGCCACATGCCTAATGGGAACAATGGTGTTATGGTGGAAATGGAGGGTTAGCTCATGGCCACATTCGCAACAAGACTGAAACAGCTAAGGATGCACTATGGTGTTACTCAGGAGGATCTGGCGGCAGTTATAGGAGTATCACGTGCCGCAGTAGCAGGATATGAAGCTCCCAGTAAGAAACGAGAACCTGATTTCGAGGTCGTCTGTCGCTTGGCTGATTTCTTCGGCGTCAGCACAGACTACCTCCTAGGACGGACTGATGATCCTATGACTGTAGAACCTGATACCGATGTTATTGTCGCTGCGAGACATCTTGTGGCGATTCGGAAATCCCAGGGGTTGAGCAGAGAAGAGCTCGCCAACCGTCTCAAAATCAGCGTCACGGACTTAACTCGGTATGAAATGGGATTGACCAGGTTGCCGTCTGACCTCATCGACCGGCTTGCTGAAATCTTCGGAGTGACGGGAGAGTACTCTTCCCATGAGCTGTCCCAGGACGAATTGGAAGAAATCCTTGGTGAAACGTGGTTTAGAGTGCCTACCAAGCTTTCATCTGAAGGAAAACGAAGCATTGAGGACTTCATCACGTTTGTGATGGAACGAGAAGAACGTAAGAAATAAACAACTTACGCATGAATCCTATAGATGTAATCACTTCCCGTCAAAATCAAAGGATTGCGTCTCTTTCTTGGAATTCACGGAATATACCACTGATTCCACATATGCACCTTAGGAGCCTTCCCCGGTAAACCCGGCTTCACCCGGCAAACCTCAGACGAATTCGCTTCTAAGGCGAAGGCAGATATGACATTACTCCGAAGGATCTTTTCTCTAAAAAAAGAACATTAATATTTTAGGGAGTAAAACGCTTCCGAGCCAACCTCTGGGCAAAAAGAGCTTGAAATACCAAGAAACCGCACAACCATAACGGTTTGAATATAGAAAGGATAACACGGGGTGACTTGAATTTGCGACACATAACTCGTCTTATTATGATATCACGCAAGTATTGGCGTTGGATGGTTCTGGCACTCATTGCTATGCTGGGAGTGACCTCTGCTACTTTAGCCGGTCCTTGGCTGGTGAGGAGCCTTGTCAGCACAATCGAAGAAAGCATAGGCCATGGGCAGGCAGACGCAAGCCGGATAATCAACATATCTCTTATGCTGCTTTTGGTGTATGCTCTCAGACCTGCTTTCCAGGCCCTTCAGACTTGGGCTACCCATGTTGCTGGATGGGGCAGCGTCGCTGCGGCACGAAAAGAAATATATGAACACCTGCAAAGACTGTCTCCCAAGTACTACTCGGCAACTCAGACAGGGCAGATCATGTCCAGGGCAATCAACGATACCGCCTATTTTGAGGCATTAATTGCTCATGTAATCCCTGAAGTCATCGTCAGCCTCCTTACAGTCCTTGGAGTGTTCGTTGTCCTCTTTTCAATCAATCCGAACCTGGCTCTTTACACCCTGATACCGATCCCCCTTATCATACTGGGATTCATCATGTACAACCGTCACGTACGCCCCCTCTTCCGCCATGCCCAGACAAAACTCGGGGATCTTAACGCTGCTTTACATGATAATCTCAGCGGAATGCGGGAGATTCAGGTGTTCACCCAAGAAGAACGGGAAATGGAATCTGTCGGACAGCGCATCATGGTGCACTCTTCAGCGATTACTAAGGCTGTCTCAACAAGCGCTTGCTTTCATGGCGCAATTGACTTCTTCGCAGGCCTAGGGACAGTCTCAGTTGTTTTGTTCGGAGGCCTGATGGCGCTCAAGAGCCAGATATCCATAGCTGACATTACCGGGTTTCTTCTGTATGTAACCTCTTTTTATGAGCCTATCATGAGGCTTAACCGACTCAATGAATCCCTTCAGCAATCCTTGGCTGCCTCTGACCGTTACTTCGAAGTGCTTGACACGGAACCCGACATACATGACGCACCTAATGCTGTAGAGCTGGAAAGGGTTGAAGGATACATAACCTATGAAAATGTCTGTTTCAAGTATGACGATGCACCTGTACTAAAGAATATAAACCTGGAAATCAAACCCGGCGAGATGGTTGCTCTTGTCGGTCCTACCGGTGTCGGGAAAACCACAATGGCTAACCTTATTCCTAGGTTTTATGATCCTACGGAAGGACGCATTTTGGTGGATGGAACAGACATCCGCACTGTCAAGCTCTCTTCTCTTCGCAGACACATCAGCATGGTGTTGCAGGACGTGTTCTTGTTTAACGGGACAGTCGCTGAGAATATCGCGTACGGAAGTCCTGACGCTACTTTGGAAGAAATCGTTGAAGCTGCAATTGTTGCAGGAGCCGACGAATTCATCCGGGAGATGCCGAACGGATATGATACTCACATAGGCGAACGAGGCGTGAGGCTTTCAGGCGGACAGAAGCAAAGGCTTGCAATAGCAAGAGCCCTCCTTTATGATGCGCCCATTCTTATTCTGGATGAAGCCACATCATCTGTGGATACGGAAACAGAAGCCAAGATCTCATCTGCATTACAGAAGCTTACGAGAGGCAGAACTACGATAGTAATCGCCCACCGCCTGTCAACCATTCGCCATGCTGACAGAATTGTTGTACTCGATGAAGGTGAGATAGTGGAAGAAGGAACCCATGAGGAACTCGTCGCGTTGAACGGCCTGTACGCCAAGTTGGTTACAGTTGATGCAAATACCACATGGCTGGAGCAGTAGAAGGGTCCACTCCAAAATCCAAGACATGCTGCGAGAAATAGACTGTTCTCATGTTCCTTGTGTATGTTTACCGTGCCGATGGATTGAAAGAACGACAATTACCCGCCTGCTCTGTAAAGTATGCGGATTAACTTCGATACCGCAGTGACTAAGAGCGGGTATATCAGAACTATCATAATCCTCCGCACAGTCTGAATAACTGCAACCGCAGAGTGATCCACTTCGTACGCTTGTGAAAGCGCCACTATCTCATGCATTCCCCCTGGCGCGCTGCCGAGGAGCGAGGTATACAGCTCCAACCCGGTAAGCTTACTGACGATGCACCCTGTCAATATTCCAAAGACTGAAAGCAAGACCAGCACCAAAAGTGACGCCACAAGATAAGTCTTGAGATCTGTCAACACGTCCCTGGTGATAGTTAACCCTAAAAATCCTCCTAATATCATCTGAGCTATGATATTGTACGACTCCGGCATCGTCGTCTTAACTCCTAACAGGCTTGCCGCACCTACCGCCATCATTGAGCCCAGTAGAGTTCCTGCAGGAATACCCAGCTTATATCCGACGGATCCTCCGACTACTGTTAATGCCAGCGTAATAATAACTCGATCGATCTTTACCAACTCCAATCAATACACATACACCTGCAGCGTTAGTACATATTGCATGTCACAGATCTATACTGCTCGGACATATTCCCTTTTCTCCTGACACAGACTGTACACCGGACATGAGAGCGACGCCTCAATTACTTTGCCATAAAACGCCACTCAGTAGGCGGTCTACACCCATGGAAATGAAGACCAATAGTAACCTGCCGAAAGCTGCTCATTACCGTATTACCGTAGCGGTTGGGCCCGGGAATTAAGGTGAATATGCGCCAAACGAGGCTGTCGGCACAAAAGACGTTAGTAATATTATAGCGATGAGTTGCACAAATAGGAAGGTTTTATCGACAACCATATCGATTTCACTGACTAAGGTTGACTTACCCTTCAGGCAGACACTGGAGAACTCGACCTATTGAATCCTATTACTTCACCTTTTCAGCTCCACGTCCAGGATCTCGAATCCGAGAAGTCTGCTGCCTTCATAGACTCTGACTTCGGCCTTATAGGCTCCTGGCTTCAGACCTTTGACTGTGCCGGTAAGCGTTGCGAACCTTGAAGGAAGCACCGATGCAGATTGCATCTTGTCGATTCCCAGTCTGACATTGCCTGCAATGGCGCTGTTGGCATCCCTAAGTACTGCACAAGCCGTGACGTGTGTCTTAACATTGCCGGTATTCTCGATGACCATGGAGATCTCGTGATCGTCTCCGTCACGCTCCATAGACACACTCAGGATCTTAGCAGAGCAGACATGACTCCCGAGGACGGTAGCAGACAGGTTCACAACCGACTCCTCTACGAATTCCTTGTTAGTTGAATAGGCCTTCACCCGGAGGAGACCGTAATTGCCTTGAACCTTCGAATCCTTTGGAAATCTGACACGAGTAACGACATTGACTGTTCTGCCAGGTGGAATTGTTATACAAGGACCGCCTCTTACCTCAAACTCAGCGTTGCTGAAAATGGAATAGGCGTAGCAAGGCTCGATGTCCGCAGGTTCTAGCACGATAGTGACAGTCTCCTTACCTCTGTTCTCGAGTCTCAGGCCTTTACTCGAAACCTCGCCCGGCCGTCCGGTAAATTCCAGATCCATCGGCGTCACCTTAATAGATTTAAGCTTGGACGCCGGAAACACGTAATCGCAGTCCTTGATCGTAACATTCTTCGCCTTGACCAGTTGTAAGCGAGACGCATATCTAAAGAAAAGCCTCAGTTCATAGGTACCGGGCAACAGCGCATCCAGAGGCTTTCCGGTGTACAGAACTTCACTGAAGGGATAAAGCCGGGATTCTAAAATGCCTGCACTCCGGTAGCTCGCAGGTTTCAATTCCACGCGCTCTAACAACCTTCTCCTATGATCTCGAATTGTGACCTCGCAAGATGTCAGATAATCCAGAGCCGAAGTGTTCCTTACCCGTGCCTGGATGACAGGTTCGCCCTTTTCGTCCTTCACAACACAAAACTCGACTATCTCTGCGGAAGGTCGAAGCCCGGGGCGGTCCACCCTGATGGTTAACCTCACCGCGTACCTGACGCGGAATGAGATTTCCGCATCCTTCTTCTCATGCTCCGGCTCCACCATAATAATGATAGTGTTGGATCCTACGGCATCGAACGGAACCCGCACTGTCCCCGAAACCTTGGTATCATGACCCGGAAGAACCTCAACTTGCATCGGCATGGAAACCCAATTTCCCTGCGGGCAGTCAGCTGGTTCCGCAGGCTCATAGTCCAATTCCCCGTTCAACTGCTGGACAAGCCGATAAAGGCTCAGATTGACTCTCTCCGGCTTTTCCCCGGGAGTGAGAAAGAGCTCAAAATCCACCATATCGCCGGGGTTAGCAGATACATCTATAGCCAGTGGGTGAACACCGGCTGCAAAGCAAGGGGTCGTAACAAGACAGGCGGCACACGCCAGCATGAGTACAAAAACTGCAGTTGACCACCTATTTCGGGGCACTCCAACATCACCTCGAGAGCGTACTCGCGGCGACCGATATCCCGGAATGGGTTTTTATCGCCCCGGACCGTAGTAAGAAACAGCCGGTGGATAACAACCCCCTGAAGCAAGGGCTGCCTATCACGCCCTTGAGCCGAAGACCTCCGGGCATTAGTCGCCGCGTATGGATCAAAGATAGCTCGAGTTTACACTCGTATGTCCATAGAACAGAGAACGAAACCAAGCCTACTCAGCAGCGGCAAGGGTGAAGGTAATCGTGGCCTGGTATTCGCCGGCTGAAAGGTTGCACCAATCACTCCAGGAGTTACTCTCCGGAACAAGGAATATCTCGGCATTCGCGGATCCATACGTATTGTCGCTCCAGCCTATGACAATGTCATTGATGACACGTAGCTCTCCGTCAAGAGGAATGTCAACTACGTGGCCCGTACTGGAGAACTTAATCGCGAATTTGAGGTTAGCTGCAAGGTCTGCGCCCAAATCACCGAAATCATGGCCTGCAAAAGCAGAAAGCTTGACTGGTCTATTCGCATAGAGACTCATCTCTGCATCAGAACCCTGCCAAGACAGAGAGAAGAAGCCTTTGCCATCAGGTATGACCGTAATGGGATCGGATGGAGCATTGAACGACACCCATGCACATTCATCCACAGTTATGTTGACAGGAAGGCTCCCTTCTGCAAGAGTGGCTGCGGACGTTGAAGCTGATGCCAACGTCAGGACCAAGAAAACTAAAACCGTAGTTGCTGTTCTCTTCATAGAAAACCTATCTCCCTTCGTCCTTAGTTTTTTCCGGCAATATGCCGATTCTCCGTCAAACAACAAGGTAACACCTACCGTGAATCCTAAGTGTCTACAATTGGGATTTGATATCCTCGCCGCCCGTTCACCGGCATTCCAAAGCGAAGATTCACAAGCACCGATCATTACGGTTTCTTTACTATCCTCGCCAAACAAGAAGGCATCTCCGGTTTATTCTTTTTTTTCATTTTCCCTGATTAAGTTACTGAAATGTTACCGATTCTAAGCTTTATGGGTGAACCGGGATCCTTCCCGTCGCATGAAGGCTAGTTCAGTGCTTCTCATGAATAGTCCTCATATGACATTGAAGCAAGCCGTCCCACATTCATGTCCAATTCTGCTTCATACGATTCGGGACAGTCATTGCTTTGAAGCGTGAGATCTTTTGCGAGGTTGTGCCCAGGCCTTCCTTTGCCTTGTCATATGCCTTCAGGAGCTCCGGCGAAGGAAGAACACCAAGCTCGATGTAAAAAAGGCGGGTACAGTACGTATAATGCTCCACGACCGCGGCGTTCTCACCTAGCTCCAGTAAAACCTTAAGATACGTCAAGTGCATTTCCTCAGCGAACCTGTCCACCTGGAGGGCTCTTTCAAGGACGATCCGCGCACGTTGCAAATCGCCTGCGTCCAGAAGGCGCCTGGCAGCATCCCGCGATGATTCAAGAAACAACCTTCGATAGTGTTCGCGGGGAATCATTGTCCAGTCCACGTAGACGTCTTCAGCCAAGAAGTCCCCGCGATACATGGAGAGGGCGTCGAAATAGATTTCGGCGGAGGTTGCCGGATTGGAAATGTCAGTCTTCCTGGCTATATTGCATTTCTTCTCAAATTCCTCCGCATCCACCCAGAGTGGAGCTGCTGTATTAAAAGCACAGTAGTCTCGTGTGCAAATTATGTAGGAAGAGCGTGAGTAGGGTTGGCTGTTAGGTTCAAGGGTCCTCTTAAGCCTGCTGATAGCTGTTCTCAGCGGGGACGTATCATCCGAATCGATTCGATTGGGCCAGAATAAATCCATGACGTCAGACGTGGCAATGGCAGTACCTCTGTGGAAAAGCAGGTATTTGAATAAGGACCATGCCTTATGCCCGCTTCCAACAGCGATAGGCTGAATCTCACCTGGTCTCACAATATGGAACAAACCAAGAAAAAACACTCTCAACTGGTGGATTCCTGTTGACAAAACAGGGGTCCTCCTTCCGGCCGGTCTACCTCCCTTGCCTCACGTTAGCTCCTCTAAACGGCTCAGCACTGCGGACATGGACGGTGGCTTTAAAGCATGAGGCAGCACCATGTATTGAGAGTTTTACATTACTTGTTTAATTGACAAGTAAATACTGTAGAGTCTGCTTCAAATAAGCGGTGATTACGGCCTAAATTGGATTTATCTTCCATGGAATATTATACAGCATTATCCCATATAATGCCACTGGACCATCGCCTGATAGGCCTTGAATCTTCAAGAGCAAGTGTGGCTTTCTTTTATAGTCGTTGTCTGACAGCTATAATCACAGACATATGAAACACGCTGAGATTAGCTGATAAACCGTGTTCGGACCGGCACCGGTCCCTCTTATACCACATGATACGCCATCCCGAAAGACCTTAATGAATCCACACTGGAAAGTGTTCCGGAAGGAAAATGTTGAATGTCCGAGAAACTGTTTATTGATAATCAGAAAGGAGGCAATTAAGAAAACCATGAACGAGACTCTTAGGGTCATCAAAAGAAGACGGAGCATCCGGGAGTACAAGCCGGAGCAAATAACAGATTCGGAACTTGAGGCTGTTCTTGAGGCTGCGATCCAGGCTCCGAGCGCTATGAATCAGCAGAAGTGGCATTTTACCGTTATCCAGAACAAGGACGTGCTGGCAAAGCTTACTGACGTGGCCAGGGAAAGCATGAAAGCAGGTCCTGAGCCCATGGCTAACAGAGCGGCTCAACCTGACTTCAGCCCTTTTTATCACGCTCCCACAGTGATAATAATCACAGGTGATTCCACAAGCCGATTTGTTGAAATCGACTGTTCGCTGGCAGCGCAGAACATCGCTCTGGCAGCGGAATCCTTAAACATTGGTTCATGTATAATGACATCGCCTGAGCTCATTTTTGAATCAAGAAAAGGCGCTGAATTACTGAAGGAGTTGGGTGTCCCTGACGGCTATGCCCATGTGTGCACTGTGACTTTGGGATACATAGACGGCGACAGCCCTCCGGCAAAACCCAGAAACAAAGAAGTCTTCACATATGTAAAATAGGAGTCCCTTTTAGGTGTTATACAACCGGGGCATATGCGGCTTGGCTCCTAACACGCCTGTCCGTTCCGAGCACTACCGCACATGCCCCTATGCAATATGGCGCAAACAACGCCTCTCTTCTCTCTTGGATTGCTTGAAGAAGTCTCTAAGCAACAATCTTCTGCCAATCGTCTCAGAAGTCATATATGCAAATACAACTGCTGATTACATCAAACAAGGCACTCGCCGAGGTCTCGTCTCCGCGTGCCGGCTTCTCCACTAAGCCTTCTGAAACACCAAAACCTTGCCTTGTCCGTCCGCATCTTCGATACTTACTCTTATGCTGTCGCCTGGCACGAATCGGCCTTGCAGTATCTCAATGGCCAGCGGATTCTCGAGTTCCCTTTGAATCGCGCGTTTGAGGGGTCTGGCCCCGTACGCCGGATCATATCCTGATTCAGCCAGAAACTCTCGCACCTCAGTTGTCCATTCCAGTAAAAAACCTTGTGATGCGACTCGATCGCAGACCAAGTCCAGCTGAATCTCGACGATCTTCGATAATTCTTCCGGTCCGAGCCTGTTGAAGATCAGCACCTCATCGATTCTGTTGAGAAACTCCGGTCTGAATGCTTCACGAAGCACTTCCATAACCAAGTCTCTCATCCGCTCTTCGCTGCTTGTGGCATGCTCCATGATATACTGGCTGCCCAGATTGGACGTCATTATCACTACGGTATTGCGGAAATCCACGGTCCGGCCTTGACCATCCGTCAATCTGCCATCATCGAGGAGCTGCAGCAGGACATTAAAGACTTCCTGATGCGCCTTTTCGATTTCGTCCAACAGTATTACTGAATAAGGCCTCCTCCTGACTGCTTCAGTAAGCTGTCCCCCTTCTTCATAACCGACGTATCCGGGCGGAGCCCCGATCAGCCTGGCCACTGTGTGCCTTTCCTGATACTCGGACATATCTATTCTGATCATGGCGCGTTCATCATCAAAGAGAAACTCCGCCAATGCCTTTGCCAGCTCTGTCTTGCCTACGCCGGTGGGGCCCAGGAAGAGGAATGAGCCGATGGGTCGTTCGGGATCGGAAAGCCCTGAACGGGAACGCCTGACCGCGTTGGATACCGCCTCTATTGCCTCATCCTGACCGACAACTCTTCGCCTGAGGAATTCCTCCATCCTAAGGAGCTTCTCCCGCTCCCCTTCCAGCAGCCGTGTTACGGGAATTCCTGTCCATTTGGCCACTATCTCGGCAATGTCCTCATCATCCACTTCCTCTTTGAGAAAGCGCTTCTCCTTCTGGAGGGCGGCCAGCTCCTCGTTAGCCTGATCAAGTTCTTTCTCAAGGGACAGCTGCACTCCATAGCGTAGTTCAGCAGCGCGTCCAAGGTCCCCTGCGCGCTCTGCGGCCTGTTCTTCAATCTTAGCTTCTTCTATCTTCTGCTTGATCTCTCTTATTCGTACAATGGTCTCTTTTTCCTTCTGCCAATGCGCCTTCATAGACTCAGATTTCTCTTTAAGGTCTTTCAGTTCTCCGTTTAGCCTGATGAGCCTCTCACGGGAGGCTTCATCCTCTTCCTTCTCGAGGGCGTGACGCTCGATCTCCAACTGCATTATACGGCGCTCCACTTCGTCGATCTCAGCAGGCATGGAGTCTATTTCCATTCTGAGGGCTGACGCTGCTTCGTCCATGAGATCGATAGCCTTGTCAGGCAGAAACCTGTCGGAAATATATCGATGGGACATGACCGCAGCTGCCACTAAAGCAGAATCCCTTATTTTGACCCCGTGATGAATTTCGTATCTTTCCTTCAATCCTCTGAGTATCGCGATAGTATCTTCGACAGAAGGCTCTTCAACCATTACAGGTTGGAACCTTCGCTCAAGCGCTGCGTCTTTCTGGATGTACTTACGGTACTCGTCTATGGTTGTTGCGCCGATCGCTCTGAGTTCGCCGCGGGCGAGTGCAGGTTTGAGCATATTCGATGCGTCAATTGAACCTTCTGCCGCCCCGGCGCCTACCAATGTATGAAGTTCATCGATAAACAGAATTATCCGGCCTTCTGAATCTTCTATATCCTTCAATACTGCTTTTAGCCTGTCTTCGAATTCGCCCCTATACTTGCTGCCTGCCACTAATGCGCCGAGATCCAATGAGAGGACGCGCTTGTCCTTCAGACTATCAGGCACATCGTTGGCAACTATGCGTTGGGCAAGCCCTTCAGCAATAGCGGTTTTCCCGACGCCCGGTTCGCCGATGAGAACAGGGTTGTTTTTGGTCCGCCTGGACAGGACCTGAATCACCCGGCGGACCTCTTCATCCCGCCCGATAACGGGATCGAGAACCCCTTTGCGCGCCAGGTCAGTAAGATCCCGAGTATATCTTTCCAGTGCCTGATACTTGTCCTCAGGATTCTGATCCGTCACTCGCTGTGTGCCCCGCACATCCACGAGTGCTTTATATATCGCGTCTTTGGTCCCTCCCATCGATCTAAGCAGACGCCCTGCCTCATCATCAGTAGCAGCCATCGCCAGAAGGATGTGCTCGACACTGACGTACTCATCCTTCATCCGTTCGGCTTCGGACGTGGCATCATCCAGCACGATAGCTGCGGTTGCAGACAAGTATTGCCCTGCCTCCTGCCCGTAGACTTTGGGGAGTTTCTCCAAGGATGAATCGACTGCCTTAGCCAGCGCATCGATGGCAATACCCAGCTTGGATAGGACAGGAGGGACAACGCCTTCCTTCTGTTCGAGCAAGGCGGCGAGTATATGCATCAGCGTAACGCTCTGGTGTTGCCTTTCCCTGGCAATGCTCATCGCGCGTGCTATTGCTTCCTGGGATTTCACTGTAAGCTTATCAAATCTCATGTTTCATCCCTCCTGACGGGTCAGCGTTATTCTGACCGACACCCGTTCTTAATCGTTCGAGTTCTTGAAAGAGCTCCCGCTCCTGCTCGCTTAGGTTTCGAGGCAAGACTACATTCACCTTGACTAGGAGATCCCCTCTCTTTTTGCCTTTGGTCGACGGCATTCCAAGACCCCGCAAGCGCAGGACTTGACCGTTTTGGGTTTCCGGAGGAACCTTTACCGAAATTGTATCTCCTGTGGGGGTTTCTAGCTTGACCTCACCCCCCAAAACCGCAACTGTAAGAGGAACGTCTACCTCTGTATGCAGGTCATCACCGCGAAGTTGGTACCCGTGGTGGAGGCGTATTCGCACTTTAAGATAAAGATCCCCTCGGCCTCCCGACGAACCCATACCCTCGCCGGCAATCCGCAGTCGCGTGCCGTCGTGCACCCCCGCAGGAATATCCACTACGATTTTCCGTCGGGAACCGTCCTCGTGGTCCACTATTTCTATCGGACGCTGACTGCCTGTCAATGCCTCATCCAGACCTATCTCAAGTTCATGTTCTATATCCTGCTTGGCGGGCCTGCTTCCGGTGAAATAGTTTTCATCCTGATCGTACAGATCCCGTCCGAATATGTAGTCGCCAAATTCGAAATCTGCAAAGAACTGCTTAAAGAAATCGCTGAAATCAGCATCAGACAGATTGCCGAAAGTGAAAGTTGCGCGCTTATAACCAGGCTGGGTTCTCCACTTTGCTCCCTGTGACCGGCCGGCGTCCGCCCTGGAGTACTGATCCCAGTTGGCGCCGAGCATGTCGTAGCGCTTTCTCTTCTCCGGATCACCCAATACCTCGTAAGCCTCGGCTATTTCCTTGAAGCGTTCCTCTGCCCGGCTGTCGCCTGGGTTTGCATCCGGATGGTACTTACGCGCAAGCCCCCTGTAAGCAGACTTTATTTCCTTTTCACTTGCATCCTTGGACACACCAAGGACTTTGTAATAATCCTTGAATTCCATTGTCCATCCCCTGCGCCCGTCCATACAATTTGCCACACGCAGCATGGTTCCGGTTCATAGGTTTCGGTGCAGCCGCGGGGGCCATGGCCGGCCGCAAGCATTCATCCACATTATGAGTTACCGGCGTTCTAACCCCTTCACTGCCGTTTCGGTTTCAATCCCCGTTCCATGGCACTAGGCTATGGCTTCATGGATTCGGGGGTCAAAAGATTGATTCAAGCCTTCTATGGTTGGTAAATGGCTGCTCTAAGAGGCATGGGCAGCCCGCAAGCAGGGATTCCCCTGCTGCAGCCGGCCCATGCCACATGCACGCCGCGTACCCTGCGTGCGCCTTGCGACCTTGTTACTCAGTGCGAATCTCGATCTGTTTGGCCTTCGCACCTTCGGACTTCGGTAGACGCACCTCGAGAATTCCGTTCTTGTAACTTGCTGACACTTCAGTGTCATCGATTGGCGAAGAGAACACAAAGCTTCTGGAAAAACGCCCGAAGCGTCTTTCGCTCCGCAGGCAGTTCCCGTGTTTCTCCTCCAGCTCCTGCTCGCGCTGCCCTTCGATGGTCACCTGGTTATCCACAACTGTAATCTTGATATCCTCAGGGCTCATTCCAGGCAGTTCCGCAGTTACTACAAACTCTTCCCCGCTTTCAGCTATGTCGACAGGCATGAACAACCCGCTATGGGCATCCTGTCTCTCAAGCGACGTCTGACCGAAATCGTCTCCGAACATGCGAATCAAAGCACGCCTCATCTCAGAAATCTCCTTCCATGGATCGTAACTCATCAATGCCATTCAGATCAAGTCCATAAGTGTGTGTAAAATCCCTCGGTTAGATGAACTCAGCGTATTGGGGTAACCTTACTTACTTTTTTTGCTTGTTGCTGTTGTTTTTTCCATTCATGGTATTCCGTCATGTCCAGGTATCTTTTGCCG
>JAKPFY010000170.1 GCA_029551185.1 Bacillota bacterium | reverse complement strand
CCTGATGAGGGGATTACTTCGGAAATACCCAGGTTTTTGAAGGCTACTGAGAGCATCAGCTTGATGCGGTTCAGTTGGTTTACCTCGCTGGCGCCGGGATCATAGTCAATAGCCACAATGTTAGCCTCAGGGTAGTTCTTTTTCAAGGCTTTGAGCATGCCTTTACCGGTAACGTGGTTAGGAAGGCATCCAAAGGGTTGGACGCAGACAATATTCGGCACACCCATTTCGATGAGTTCAATCATCTCAGCAGTCAAGAACCAACCTTCACCTGTATGATGACCCCAAGACAGAATGCCCTTGACTTTTTCCGCCAGGTCATAGATGGTCTTGGGGGCTTCGAACCTTTGACTCAGATCGAGGGCCTTTTTCATGCTCCGGCGGAAGTATTCCAGGTAGCTGATGGCTGCTTTGCTAATCATCATATAGCCGAGGGAGCCTGCCAGATACCTGCGGCGGAAAATTCCGTCATGAACGGAATAGAGGAAGAAATCCAGCATATCCGGTACTACTGCTTCTGCGCCTTCACTTTCTAAAAGGCTGACCACGTGATTATTGGCTGCAGGATGATACTTAACCAGGATCTCTCCGACCACCCCTACCCGAGGCTTCTTGACATCGGTTATTTCAAACCGGTCAAACTCTTCCACCATCCGGCAGACGTTTTCATTAAAACTCTCATTCTTCGGGCAGGTCACGTCCTTTTTGCAGATGTTAAGCCACTTGTTAAGCAGCAGGTTTGCAGAGCCGGGCACCTTTTCGTAAGGACGGACCCGGTACAGCAGTCTCATCAGGAGATCCCCGTATATGACGGACATAATCGCTTTCTTGAGCAGCCTGGGGGTAAGTCTGAATCCCGGATTCTCCTCGATTCCTTGTAAGCTTAGGGACAACACCGGCACCTCGGAAAACCCGGATTCGTGTAAGGCTTTGCGAAGGAGTCCTATGTAATTGGTGGCCCGGCAACCGCCTCCGGTTTGGCTCATGAGGACCGTCGTGTTTTTAGGATCATATTCACCGGATTTCAGCGCGCGAATCAGTTGGCCGATTACAATGATGGAAGGGTAACACGCATCATTGTTCACATATTTCAGCCCGACTTCTATATCTTCCCGTTCCACCTTGGGTAATAGTACTGCGTCGTACCCTTCTGATCTGAAACCTGCTTCCAGCACTTCAAAATGGATGGGAGACATCTGGGGGCATAGCAGCACGTGATTGTTTTTCATCTCTTTGGTAAATATGTGTCTCTCCGGGACGGGGAAGAGTTTCTTAGGCTCTATGCCTATTTTTTCACGTTCTTCCACTGCGGCTGTCAAAGAGCGAATCCTGATCTTTGCAGCTCCCAAGTTGCTTATCTCATCAATCTTAAGCATTGTGTAGAGCCGGTTGTGCCTGTTTAAGATCTCCTGAACCTGGTCTGTGGTGATAGCGTCCAGGCCGCAACCGAAGGAGTTCAGCTGCACCAGTTCTAATTCGCGCGTCTCGGCCACGAGACTCGCTGCAGCATAGAGCCGTGAGTGGTAAGCCCACTGATCAACAACGCGGAGCGGTCTTTCCACATTCCCTAAGTGGGCTACTGAATCCTCAGTTAAGACAGCCATCCCGCATGATGTGAAAACCTCAGGGATACCGTGGTTAATCCCGGGATCAAGGTGGTACGGCCTTCCTGCCAAAACGACACCCTTCAGCCGGTTAGCCTTTAAGTAATCCAGGACCTCCTCACCTTGTTTCCGGATATCATCTTTGAACCGCTCGTCCTCCTGCCAGGCAGCTTCAACCGCCTTCTTGATTTCCCTTTTGCCAAGATTAAAGCTTTTAAGTTCTTCGTAGAGTCTTTCTGCTAACCGGGGTTTGTTCTCATAAGGTAAGAAGGGATTTATAAAAGTCACATCATTTTCCCGGATCATGTCCATATTGGCTGAGGCTACCTCAGGGTAAGAAATGACTATCGGACAGTTGAACTGGTTATCAGCCTCTTGCTGTTCCTTTCTTTCAAAAGTTATGGAAGGATAGAAAACAGTCTTTATCCCTTGCTTTATCAGCCACGCTACATGTCCGTGAACGAGTTTGCCCGGATAACACACGGACTCGGAAGGAATAGTCTCACTCCCAAGAGCGAAAAGGGTAGGGGAAGACGGAGGAGAAAGCTCCACCCGGAATCCCAGATGGGTGAAAAAGGTAAACCAAAATGGATAGTTTTCGTACATGTTTAAGACTCTGGGGATTCCGATAACCCCTCGGTGAGCTTTTTCCAACGGAAGAGGTTCATAATGAAAAAGCCGGTTGAATTTATAAGCAAACAGATTCGGCAACTCCTTGTTGCTTCTTTCCTGACCCAAGGGTCTTTCACAACGGTTGCCTGAGATGAATTTTCTCCCGTCTTGGAAACGGTTTACAGTGAGAAGGCAGTTGTTTGTGCACCCGCCGCATCGTCCTGTAGAGGATTTAAAGTCAAAACTATCAAGTTCATCAGGGGATATGAGTGTACTCTTATTGCCGGGCACGTATTCATTACGGGCAATCAAAGCAGCGCCGAACGCACCCATCAGGCCGGCTATATCAGGTCTGATTGCTTCTTTTCCGGTGATAAGTTCGAAGCATCTCAGCACTGCGTCGTTGTGAAATGTACCGCCTTGTACTACTATTCTTTCTCCCAGATCCTTAGGATCCCGGATCTTAATCACCTTAAAGAGGGCGTTTTTAACCACGGAATATGACAGTCCTGCTGAAATATCCCCTACAGAGGCGCCTTCCTTTTGCGCTTGTTTGACTCTGGAATTCATGAAGACAGTGCATCTTGAACCCAGGTCTACAGGAGACTCAGCTAAAAGAGCACAATCTGCGAACTCACTTACCGTAAGGTTCAGGGAATGTGCGAAGGTTTCAATGAATGATCCACACCCTGAGGAACAGGCCTCATTCAGCATAATACTGTCAATAACGCCGTCTTTAATCTTCAGGCACTTCATATCCTGGCCGCCCATATCAAGGACAAAATCGACACCGGGGTAGAAATAGTCTGCAGCCTTAAAGTGCGCTATGGTCTCGACCTCGCCCAGATCCACACGCAGTCCGGCTTTGATGAGGCCTTCCCCGTACCCGGTTACTGCAGAATTTGCAATAAAAGCGCCTTCGGGAAGCTTGGAATAGAGATCTTTTAAGATTCCTACGGCTGACCGGATGGGGCTGCCGTGGTTATTTGTGTAAAAAGAATACAAAAGGTTTGCATCTTTATCTATCAAGGTAGCTTTGGTAGTGGTGGAACCTGCGTCTATGCCCAAAAAACACGGTCCTTGACAGGAGCTGAGCTCCCCGCGGCGAACCTTATGTTTCTCATGCCGGGATCTGAATTCATTGAGTTCATGGCTGTTATTAAACAGAGGCGGAAGCCTCCATACTTCAGGTGCGACCTCCTCATCCAGTAGATGGAGGCGATGGATCACACTTTCGAAACTCATGACAGGGAGGGCCTTGGAAGCCAAAGCTGCACCGAGTGCAACAAAGTAATGGCCGTTCTCAGGCACAATAGCTGTCTCATCCGTAAGCTTTAAGGTTTCGGTAAACCTCTTTCTAAGCTCGGGAAGATAATGGAGCGGGCCTCCTAAAAAAGCCACACGGCCGCGAATCGGTTTGCCGCAAGCCAATCCGCTGATGGTTTGGTTGACTACTGACTGAAACACTGAAGCCGCAATATCTTCTTTTGCAGCTCCTTGGTTAAGCAAAGGCTGGATATCACTTTTGGCAAAGACTCCGCATCGGGCTGCAATAGGGTATATCATCTTATGACGGGAAGCAAGGTCGTTGAGGCCTGCGGCATCCGTTTGAAGCAGGGAAGCCATTTGATCTATGAACGCACCGGTGCCGCCTGCGCATATACCGTTCATTCGCTGGTCAACACCATCGGTGAAATAGGTGATTTTTGCGTCCTCACCGCCCAGCTCAATAGCTACATCAGTCTCCGGAATGAGCTCTTCAATTGCCTTGGTTGAGGCGATCACTTCTTGGATATGTTGAAGGCCCAGCCTCTCTGACACGGATATGCCGGCTGAACCGGTGACCATAGCAGTCAAAGGTACATTCCCGATGTGATTGAATGCCTGATTAAGAAGGGAAGCAAGAGTGCTTCCGATGTCTGCATGGTGACGCCGGTAATCCTTATAAACCCATTGACCTTCCTTATCCAGGAACACCAACTTGACTGTAGTTGAGCCTACATCCAACCCTAGGTGTAATGCTTCGTTCCGATCTTTTGCGCACAATTCAACCTCTCCCGCTACTATAAAACAATAGTATATCAAACTGCATTTAGCTAATTTGTACTGTAATGGTATCCAAAACTACAGTCAATTGTCAATCAGTATTCAATGTAAGGCATTGGCGGAGTTTCTCAACAGAATCGATGAGGTGCTGATTTTCAACAGGCTCGGACCGGAAGAATTATCGAAGATCGTCGAGATTCAGCTGGAGTTGGTCTGCCATCGAGTCACATCACAAGGTTTTTCACTGGAATGGACACCTGAGGTGCGAGAGTCTCTGGCTGAATCAGGATATGATCCGGCGTACGGGGCCAGACCCCTCAAACGCGCGATTCAAGGAGAACTCGAGAATCCGCTGGCCATTGAGACACTGCAAGGCCGGTTCGTGCCAGGCGACAGCATAAGAGTAAGTATCGAAGATGCGGACGGACAAGGGAAAGTTCTGGTGTTTCGGAAATTTTGAGTCTCGGCAATCTTCTCTGGAGCGTCCTTGTAGCGATCAGATTCGTACACAATGCGTAATCTCGCCTTAGAACACATGAGGCAGTAGGCACGTCCGATCTAAAAGGGGAAGACGGAACGCAGGGAAAACGAAGAGAAGACGACCTGCCGGGCGGGCAAGGCGTGGGAATAGCGCCATACAATAGGCGAGGGCACTGAATATGTCTTGAACCTGTAGTAGCTGGGCGGCGTTGCGAAAAGCCTGCCTTCTTTCTGTTGCTCTCATCAATCCGATCCTACGATACGCCATAATTGTCCCATGAGTCGAACCCGGCAACGAATTAGTCGCAAAAAATATACTACAACGCGGCTCTTGTTGGGAGGAATTTCAGACAAGAAGTAGAATAAAGAAGTACAACATTAGTTGAGCCAATCAACAAACTAATAGGAGTTGTTACATGAATATTAAGAATTTGCGACAGTCAGAAGGAAACAACCGGCATTCATGGCCTATTACAGGCAATCAGGGTCTGGTTAAGGATTTGAATAAGGCTATAGTATTCAACATGATTTGGAGGTCAGCTCCGACATCGAGGGCAGACATATCGAGGGCTTCCGGGTTGAACAGGACTACTGTGTCATCCCTTGTTAATGAGCTGATTGCTGAGGGGTACGTGATAGAGGTGGGCGTCGGAGAGTCCGCGTTGGGACGGAAGCCTATCATGCTGCAGTCTAACCCAGATGCAGGAATCATTATTGGCGTTGAGTTAGCTGTCAATTGCATCAGGCTTATCGCATCTGACATTATGGCGAATGTGATTTCCCGTAGCGAACTTGCGATAGACCCTGCTGACGGTGTGGACACGATCGTAGAAACCATGCTGCGGGCCATCAAGTCCATGGCGGCATCAGTTCCCTCCACACTTTGGGGGCTTATCGGAGTAGGAGTGGGCGTGCCTGGGCTGGTGAGATCAAGCAGCGGCCTGTTGGCGTTTGCTCCTAACCTCAAATGGAGGAACGTGCCGCTTAAGGATATCATGGTGGAACGGTTAGGTGTCCCCGTGTTTGTGGACAACGAGGCCAACGTAGGCGCCATGGGAGAGAGATGGTTTGGTGCAGGGGTGGATGTACAGAACATGGTCTACCTTAGCGTTGGAATTGGGTTGGGTGTCGGCATTGTCATCAATGGTGAACTGTACCACGGGAGCGCCGGTTATGCAGGGGAAATGGGGCATTTCACCATACAACCGGATGGGCCGGAGTGCGGGTGCGGCAACAGAGGTTGCTGGGAGGCTCTGGCGTCAGAGAGCGCCACGATCGCACGTGTTATACAGGCCATTGAAGAAGGAAGACCTACGATTCTTGCCGGGCGTGAAAAGCATAAACTCACAATGGACGAATTGGTCAACGCATGCGCAAGCGGCGATGAAGTTGCTCGGAAAGCACTTGTAGACACAGGTATGTATCTCGGAATCGGAATTGCAGGGTTGATCAACACCTTCAATCCCGATCTGGTCATCGTCGGGAGTACTGTCGGGTGCTGCAGTCGGCTAGTGCTTGACGAGGCTGAGAAGGAGATCCGGGCAAGAGGGCTCACTCAACTGACAAAGGAAGTCCAGGTAGTGCAAGCCTCCCTTGGACCAGATTCATGTGCAATGGGAGGAATTTCTCTGGTGCTGAATGATCTTCTCAGCCCTCCAAAGATCGCTTTGTAGAAACAGGAAAGAGTTGATCCAGGCCTGATTTTGCGGTGACCATTAAAGTCCAAAACAGCGGGGGAGGATGCTATTATGACCGTTAAGAGAGTAAAGAACAGCGTCGGAATCTGGGCATTCGGCGCCAATGCGACACGCTTCATGCCCGCAGGCTATCATCCGGAAGCCCTCAAGGAGGACATGCCAACGAAGGTGCGCCGAATAGTCGATAGCCTGGGAGACCTCGTAGACGGCTATGAGTTTCACTACCCCTCAGAGGTAACGGAGGACAACTTTGACCAAGTTATCGAGGCTCTAGGAGACGCAGACTTGTATGCTGTGGCTCTCGGGCTGTTTTCTATTCCCAAGTACGCCCTGGGTTCGTTCGTTAACCCCGACCCGAAGCTGCGCGCGGAGGCGGTTGAGACTGCGAAGCGCGGGGTGGACATCTCAGCGCGCGCCGATGCCAAGTTTATCATATGGCCCGGTGGAGAGGGCTACAACTATCCATTCCAGATACCGTATGGTCGGGTTTGGGACTATTTTATCGGTGCAATCGCTGAGGTGGTCGAGTATGCCCACGGCAAAGGCGTCACCGTTCTCCTTGAACATAAAAACTCGGAGCCTGCCATGAAGATACTTATGCGCAACATCGGCATGACGTTGTATGTCATACACAAGGTAGCCGAGACTGGCGTGTCCACCGACCTTCTCAAGGTGAACATGGACTGGCAGCACCTTATCATGAACGGTGAATCGCTGGCAGAATATGCTACTCTTTTATCCAAGGATGGCCTGCTCGGACACCACCACGGAAACTCAGGCTGGGGCACGTTCGATGACGATAATATGACAGGGGCTACGTGTTTCATGGAGACCCTTGAACTCGCCGTGGAGCTGAGGAGAGCGGGCTATGGGAGCAATGGAGAACGTATAGGCTTTGATCTGTTCCCATACACCGAAGACCAAATTGAAGCTGTTCGGCAGAACATTTATCAGTGGGAGTTCATAGATTCCATTGCAGCCAGGATCGACGACGCTGCACTTGCCGAAGCTCAGGCGCACCATGACGCCGTCGCCGCATACAAGGCGGTTTATCAAGCGATGGGACTGGATGAAGACTTCCGACGTAAAGTTGATGCCGGTCGGCGTTCATAGAATAGATACGGTTTGCAAGTCGCTCTGCGCCATACGGGCGCCGGTTGGAATGGGAGTGTTCGATTTTTAGGAAGAGGAGACGCCACGTTTGTCAGTTGTACGAGCAGATGCCCTCTAGGCGGAAGAGAGTCGACCCTCTTAAGAACGTTTGGGTCCCTGCTCCGAGAACGCAGCAGAATTAGCGGCGATGAGCAGTGGCGGGCAAAGGAGGTGAACCAGACTTCACAAAACTGTGAGGATTCAAGGTTTAGTAGGGGATCACTCATCGCAAATCAAGTAAGGGGGAGGAAACAAGGATGACAGTCAAGCGTTCAAGGCTAGTTGCCGGTTTTGTGTTACTTGTTTTCTTGTTCTCACTGACACTGACCATGCCGGCCTTTGCTGCCAAGCGACTAACCATTGGGGTCTCAATCCGTAGCCTTTCTGAAGAGCGCTGGGCTAGGGAGAGAGAACTCATGGCTAAGAAGGCCGAAGAACTAGGGGTAGACATCATTTTCACGGATGCCAATAATGATGAGTTTGTGCAGAACTCTCAGATCGAGAACCTGATTGCCCGGGGTATCGATGCCCTGATTATTATCGCTAGAAACAGCGATGTTGCTGCCATTGGCGTAGACATGGCTAGTAAGGAAGGCATTCCCTCTATTGCGTATGACGTCGCCATTTACCATCCTGATGCCATCTATGTCTCTTTTGATAGTGTAAGAGTTGGCTATGAGATGGCTAAGGCAGTTGTGGAGCAGGTTCCTAAGGGCCGTTATTTCTGGATAGGTGGCTCTCCCACCGACGACAACGCCTATCTTGTTCGCAAAGGTCACTTCCAGGTGCTGCAGCCCTTAATTGACAGTGGCGACATTGAGCTCTTAGGAGAGCAGTGGTGTGATGCTTGGAGCCCTGAAGAAGCCCTCAAGCATGTAGAGAATGCCCTGACTGCTCACGCCAACCGGATCGATGCTGTGGTCTGCTCTAATGACGGTACAGCCGGCGGCGCAGTGCAGGCTTTGAAAGAGCAGGGCCTTGCCGGTAAGGTACCGACATGTGGTCAGGATGCGGATCTCGTGGCATGCCAGAGAATTGCCGAAGGCACCCAAACAGTGACTATATTCAAGGATGTCCGGATACTGGCTGATGCAGCCGTATATGCTGCCGTGGAGTTAGCCCAGGGTAAGCGCCCTGCCGGCATTAACGGCAAGTATGTTAACGAACAGAAAGGTATTGAGCAGGATGCTATCTTCGTAGAAGTGATACCTGTTACTCAAAAGAATCTATACGAGGTCATCGTCAAAGGTGGGTTCCATAAGCTGGAGGATGTTTACAGGAACGTTCCCAAGGATGAGTGGCCGAAAGGCTAGTCTCATTTCTCGGGGAGTGCTGCGTCTCTTCCCACACTATACTCGCGTTCAGCGTGGCGAAGGGGCGCGGCGTTCCGAGATTGTTCATAGCATAGTTGACGCAAAGCTGATATAGGGAATAATCGAATACACCTTCGGAATGAGGGAGAACAGTGCAAAAAGGATCTGGCGCTCTTCTCGATATACGTAATGTAACCAAAGACTTCCCTGGAACCAGAGCCCTTGATAATGTGTCGATGGAAGTCCGGGAAGGAGAGATCCATGGACTCTGTGGAGAAAATGGGGCAGGTAAATCTACCCTCATGAAGATACTCAGTGGCACTTACCCGTACGGAACCTATGAAGGACAGGTATTCTTCGGGGGTGAACCTACAAGGTTCTCTGGCATACGAGATGCAGAAGCAAGAGGCATTCGCATTATTCATCAAGAACTGGCCCTGGTCAAACAGATGACTGTGGCTGAGAATATTTTCCTGGGCGCAGAAACAGCCAAGTATGGGATTATTGATCAAATGAGCCTATACAGTGAAACCCGGGAGTTGCTTAGGCGATCCGGACTCAATGTTCCAGGAACTGCTCTGGTCAGGACTCTTGGTGTAGGTCAACAGCAGATGGTGGAGATAGCAAAGGCCTTACGAGGACATGTGAGACTCCTGATTCTGGATGAGCCTACATCAGCTTTGAATGATGCAGAGGTTGAAAATCTCATGCAGACATTACGTGAGTTAAAGCATATTGGTGTAACCTGCATTTACATATCCCATAAACTCAGAGAACTCTTTGACATTGCTGACCGCATCACCGTTCTCAGGGATGGCAGGTGCATTGGGACTGAAGCAACTGCCGATATTACCGAGGACGAAGTCATAGCCATGATGGTTGGACGTGCTCCCACCGGCCGATTCCCTAGCAAAACGAGGAGAGCCGGTAAGGTGATGTTCTCAGTTAGGAATTGGACAGTCAGGAATCCCGAAAATAAGGACCTTTATGCAATACGCAATGTATCTTTTGATGTCAGAGCCGGTGAAATCCTTGGCGTATCGGGCCTTATGGGTTCAGGCAGGACCGAACTTCTGCAGAGCCTATTTGGTGAATATGGGTTTCAGCCTTCAGGTGAGATCATGATTGATGGGAAAAAGTGCAAGATAAACTCTTCCCGTGATGCTATTGCCCTTGGAATGGGGCTGGTTACCGAAGATAGAAAGAATACAGGCCTTATCCTTATGCATTCAGTTACCCACAACATGACACTACCTTCATTGCCTAATCTCAGCAATGGTCCTGTGATTGACACCGGTTTGGAGCTGGCTTCTACGTCAAAGCTTATTAAGGAGTTGAACATTAGGGCACCATCGGTTGAGTCCAAAGTGGAAACGCTAAGCGGCGGCAACCAGCAGAAGGTTTCCATCGCCAAATGGCTCATGACTAATCCGCGAATACTGATGCTGGATGAGCCCACCAGAGGAATCGACGTAGGGACAAAGTATCAGATTTATGAGCTTATGGACCGGCTGGCAGCTGACGGGATGGCGATTATTATGGTTTCATCCGACTTACCGGAGATCTTGGGAATGAGTGACAGGATTCTGGTAATGCATGAAGGCACAATTGCGGGCATAGTCGAGTCTGAAGAAGCCAATCCTGAGAAGATCATGTCGTTGGCCGCGATGGGCGCCAGAGAAGATCGGAGGAGCAATTCGTGAGAAGGGAGCTGCGGTAGAGTGGGAAAGACACGGCTGGAAACGAGTCAATCCACTGTAGATATGTCTCTTGTAGAGCAGGTTCCTGGGAAAAAACTCAAAGACAATTTGCGGGCATATACCATGGTTTTTGCACTACTGGCCATCTGGCTGGTTTTGGCCATAGCCACACAGGGCACCTTTTTGGAGCCCCGCAACCTATCGAATCTTTTCCGGCAGACAGCCATCAACGGTTACCTTGCCATCGGCATGGTCTTTGTCATTACCGCAGGACATATCGACCTGTCGGTGGGAGCAGTAGCAGGACTGACCGGTGCTATCGCTGCAATGCTGCAAGTGCAGTGGCTGCCGACACTAGGCGCAGAACTGGGTGTTGCTTGGCTACAAGCAGGCTGGCCTTCTACTATTATCAGCATTGTTGCCGCTCTGATAGTAGGCACCATTATCGGAATATGGCAGGGGGCATGGGTGGCCTATGGTCAGGTTCCGGCGTTCATTGTGACCTTGGGAGGGCTTCTGATCTTCAGAGGCGCAATTCTGGGCATTACCAAAGGAATAAACATCGGGCCTATGAACCCGACATTTCAAGGCCTTGGTCAGGCGTATCTTTCCCACACTACAGGAATAGCATTGGCGATTGCCTCTGTCGCCCTGATTATTGTGTATACCATCATGTCAAGCAGGAACAAGCTTAAGTATGATTTCCCCGTAAAGCCACTATGGACAGAGGTCGTCTTGATCGTTCTTTACTCAGGATTGGTCATCGGCTTTGTCATCATTATGAATCGTTATCGAGGCGTGCCGATTCCGGTGGTGCTCTTGATTGTCATAGCAGTCATTTGCTCCTTTATTTTCAATAGGACCCAATTGGGTCGCTATACTTGCGCTATCGGAGGCAATCTGGAAGCTGCTCGTTTGTCCGGACTGAATGTACGGCGAGTGATGGTACAGATCTTCGCCCTAATGGGAATTCTAGGCGCTATAGCCGGAATTGTTTTGACCGCCAGACTGAATGCAGCTACTGCCAATGCAGGCAATCAGTTTGAGCTGAACGCCATAGCTTCTTGTGTCATCGGAGGCACAAGCCTTCAGGGAGGTTCTGGCAGTATCCCTGGCGCTCTGCTTGGAGCTTTGGTTATGGCCAGCATAGATAATGGCCTAAGCATGCTCAATGTCCAAGCGTTTTGGCAGCAAATCATCAAGGGTCTTATCTTAATGGTGGCCGTGCTAATAGATGTCAAGTCCAGGTAAGCATCGCTATGGAGTAAGCTATCACCAGATGCGGGATAACCTGTACACGTCTGTATCACGGAAACTAGGAGGCTCCCGAGGCGCCCAACTCGTGATCTGGGCTTCCAGGCGAGACTGGTCAAAGGATGTGATATGAGATGATAAGCAGAGTTAAACTGCTCAACATACCGCAGCCGGACAGTGAGATTCCGTCAAAATGCCCTCAGCTGCCTAGAGAGGTTTATCAAGTGAGACTCCGACGCTTGCGAGAGAGAATGAAAGAAGCAGGCCTTGATCAGGTCATTATATACGCTGACCGAGAGCATGCAGCCAACTTCGCTTACTTAGCAGGATTTAGCCCCCGCTTTGAGGAGGCATTGCTCATAGTCGGCCTGGACGGGACTCCCCAAGCAGTACTCGGGACAGAGAATATCAATATGGTGAGATATACTCTCGCAGAACTGGAAGGCATTCATTATCCCACTTTCAGCTTGATAGGACAGCCACGACAAGAAGTCAAGTCTCTCAAGGATATCTTGCGGGATGCTGGATTGAAAAAAGGCATGACAGTGGGGACTGTCGGCTGGAAGTATTACCATGCAAAAGATGGATGTCCGGCCGGGTCGTTTGAGATACCTCACTATATAGTTGAGACTATTCATGAGGTAGTGGGGGAGACTTCGTCTGCCGGATCCGGCACGGATAAGGGTAGTATAGTCAGGAATGTCACTGACATATTCATGTCACCATATGATGGGCTGCGTATTGTGCTAGAACCCGAGCAAGTAGTTGTGTTTGAGTATGCCGCATGTCTTGTCGCCCGTTCAATGTTGGCTCTGATGAATTACGTAGATGTAGGGAAAACAGAGATGGAATTGGCCGGTAGGTTTCAGAGCATGGGGATTCCGCTTTCAGTTCATCCCATGGTTTCTGTGGGAGAGAAAGCTCGCTTTGGGTTGACAAGTCCTACAAATAGAGAGGCTAACCTGGGAGACTTCATGACTGCAGCCTATGGGATCGAGGGGGCACTCTCCTGCCGGGCAGCTTATATCGCCCGTGATGAAAAGGCTCTCACCTCTGGCACTCAGGATTGGCTTGAGCATATTGCCGTACCCTATTTCGCTACCGCAGCGCGATGGTTCCAAAGTATCCGGATCGGCATGGAAGGTAGTGAAATATGGGAAATGGCTGAAACCAATTTGCCCAAGTTGAAGTTCGGTTGGAACTTGAACCCCGGTCATTTTATTGCCTCTGATGAGTGGGTTTCCACACCGTTCATGCCGGGTTCTGACGTGAGGCTTCAAAGTGGAAACTACATACAGTTTGATCTAATCATCGCTCCTGACCCTCCGCATTTCGGAGCTGACTTGGAAGACGGTGTCGTCCTGGCCGACGAGGAATTGAAGGCAGGTATCAAGGCAAAATCCCCTGATGTATGGGCTCGGTTTGAACGGCGCAGGCAGTATATTCGTGACGTGTTAGGGATTGAACTAGGCGACGATGTGTTGCCTATGTCAGATATACTCGGGTACTACAGACCGTTTCTTCTGAGCCAAGGTAATGCCTTCGCAATTAGATGACCTGAAGCAACCTAGTCTTGGGTTCACATGTGTTAGTGAAGACCTTGCATCGTTGTTACGAGCCGGGGTTTTTTTCTGGAACCAATGGATGTCGTGGGTCCGTCAGTCCGGCTCCGTACAGCAGGTATGCTACACTGACGGTGTGACGGTTGGGGAAACAGCGTCCGTCCGAACCCGTACGGGAGGATACGTACACAGACCGGCGAAAAGAAAGGGAGAAGCTCCATGCTTATGAACCCGCGCGCACCGCATCTTAAGCCCAACAACTTCAAGAATGCGTATTGGTTATGAGACACCTAAGTCGACGGTGAAATAAAGGAGTATAGGGGCTAATGTCGAACAGGTTGCTGCCGTTGCTGAGGTAACGGAAAAAACCGTAATACAGCATATATGACACTTGCTGCTAAGGTATTGACCAGGTAAAAGGGTTAATGCAAAGCCGGGAGGGTTAAGAAAGAATATAAATCACAAACGTTTGCAACGGGAATTAGAGAGACTATATGAGTAGTCGGAGAGTGCAAAGGAGAGGTAGGATGTGATCAATACCTGCTCTTATCGAAAAACAGGTATTCCTGACACACATAACAGGGAGATTTATCTGTAAAAGCTGATCTCTGTAATAGGAGGCTTCGGTTATGAAAGAGGTAAAAGGAACACCTGTTTTCAGGAATCCAAATAAGCCAACAGAGGAAAGAGTAAACGATCTATTAAAGAGATTAACGCTGACACAAAAGATAAGTCAAATGTTCGTGCTTCGGCATAAGTTTGATACAGTGGTCAGTAAGAAGGATCTCCGGGAGACATATTTTCTGATGTTAACGACGGTCCACCAGCCGTGCTACTTTGAGCATTATTGCAGAGAATATCGATTGTGCTCGGGTAGCGGCTGTAGTTGACCCTACACCAGATAAGGGGTTGGCAGTTGGTTAGAGTGTTGGCGTGAAGTGTTACTCATGCTATGGCAGGTCATGTCCTACGGTTCTGGCCTGAGTATGTCAGAGTAAAGGAAATTGCGGACAGTGGCAAGTTAGGAAAGCCGGTACACAGATTCTTTGAGAGGTTAGCGGTCATACTGACTGACAGGTTGTTTTGTGCGAAACTACTTGGGCGTCCAGATGGTTCTACGACATTGGGGGTACGCGTAGATGGCTTACGTGATGGGTATAGACGTGGGAACTTCAGCAACGAAAACGGCGATATTTCAAGATAATGGCAATATGGTCTCTTCGAGCGTTGCGAAATATGAGTTGAGTCAACCTTGTCCTGGTTGGGCAGAGCAGAACCCCGAGGATTGGTGGAATGCCACAGTGGGAAGCATCCGGCAAGCCATAGCGGATGCGGCGCTCTTGGGTGTGAGGCCTCATGATATTGAGGCTATTGGACTTTCAGGCCAGATGCATGGTGCGGTGTGTCTTGACGCGGCAGGTCAGGTGATTCGACCAGCCATCATATGGTGCGATCAGCGGTCTGACGCCCAGTGCAATTGGATGAGAAAACACTTGGGAGAAACTAATATTACCAAATGGACGGGTAATCCACCCCTGCCTAATCTCACAGCTACTAAGTTGCTATGGTTACGTGACAAAGAGCCGTTTAATTATGATCGTATAGCGCATGTGTTGCTTCCCAAAGATTATATCAGGTGGATGCTTACGGGAGACTACGCGACTGATGTGTCAGATGCGTCAGGAACATTGCTTCTTGACGTGAGGAATAGGCAGTGGTCATCAGCTATGTTGGAGTCTTTGGATATCCCGCTGAACTGGCTACCCACAGTGTTTGAGTCTACAGAGGTTGTTGGCCATATTACGCATAATGCTGCATCTAGTACGGGAATAATAGAAGGCACCCCTGTGGTAGCAGGTGCTGGCGATCAGGCTGCAAGCGCAATAGGAAGCGGAGTTGTGAAACCCGGTGTTGTGTCATGTACGATAGGAACATCAGGTGTAGTATTTGCGTCAACTGAAGGGATGTGCCTTGATAGTCTAGGTAGACTGCATTCGTTTTGTCACGCTGTGCCTGACATGTGGCATGTAATGGGTGTTACGCAAGCTGCCGGTGGTTCACTGCAATGGTTTCGTAGAACTCTAAGTCCATGCGAGGAAGAAGTAGCTCGGGCCACAGGGGAGGATGTATACGACTATCTGTCCAGAGAAGCTGAAACGGTACCACCGGGCTGCGACGGATTGGTGTTTCTTCCGTATCTAATGGGTGAACGCACACCACATCTAGATCCCTTTGCTCGTGGGGCATTCATAGGACTGACATCGAGACACAAACGGGCACATTTGGTGAGAGCTATCATGGAGGGAGTAACCTATAGCATGCGAGATTGCCTACAACTTATCGAAGAGCTCGGTATCTCTGTAGACAGAGTGCTCGTGTCCGGTGGTGGATCTCGCAGTCCGCTGTGGAGGCAGATGCATGCAGACGTATTTGGAAGAGAAGTTGCCGTAGTTGCGTCAGCAGAGGGTGCTGCATTCGGCGCAGCTCTCTTGGCCTGTGTGGGGGTAGGAATATATTCGACTGTACAGGATGCATGTCGATCAACAGTGCAATTAGCGGACGTATCTAAGCCATGTGATGCAGATCAAAAAGTGTACGACCAAGTGTACGCCATTTATAGTAGTCTTTATTCCAAGCTGTCGGATTCAATGCATGCCCTTGCAATTTCTGAAAAGGCCTCGGGAATGTCCAAAGGTTCTTGAAAAGCTCGTAGTAGTGATGAAAGGGCTATAATGGTCATTGAGCGAAGCGATTTTGTTGTCTATGCTTCGGAAATGAAATAACCAGAACATGGGAAGATTTTCATGGGCGAAGGAAAGTTGTTTCGAGAGAAGATTCGGGCGTTGGTCAAAGGAACACACAACATCGCGCTAGATAATCTTGCCGAGTTCTTAAATCCTGTCATATGTTTGGGTCAGGAATAAGCAAAGTCGGAAAAAGCAGCCCTGGATAGCAGAGTGCTCGAGAAAGGCACGTCATTGCATCTTAGAGCGCTTCGTCCGGCTGTTTTAATCTATAGGAAATGAGCTTTCTTATATGACACGTCATGTTCTTATTATGGCAAGGACATTGGATAAATAGGATTATGACTATGTGCGATAGCAGGTGAAAACACTTGCTACGGCACTTGGGGGAACAACGACTTCGGGGCAAATGCTATTCCTACAAGGCCTCTTCCTGTATGTGCGCCAAGCGCAGGTGCGATGGGACCGGACGAGAGCCAGTTGCACTCGAACATCTTGTCCACTTGCTCTTTGAGGTAGGCTTCGCCTTGTGGGTTCTGGGAATGAAGAATCTGTACGCGCATAGCGGTCTTTAAAGGATAGGTTGAGACAACTATATCTGCTATCATATCAATTGCCCGGGTTATGGTGCGGGCCTGTCCGCGGTTAACGTATGTTCCGCCTGCCTTTTCCACGCCGATTACCGGCTTTATGTTAAGCAATGACGCGAGTAAGCCTTTCAAGTGATTGATCCGTCCGCCGTGGATCAGATACTTCAGCGTTGAGAGGGTGAAAAGTGTCTCTGTTGATTCGGTAACCTGTTTCAGCATAGACAATATGCGAGGTTTATCCCATCCTGCACGTACTGCTTTTGCGGCCATCTCAACGTGCCATCCCTGGGCAGCTGAAAGGGTTTTCGTGTCATATATTTCCACATTGGCTTCAGGTGTCATATCTGCGCCGATTCTTGCAGCATTGATTGTACCGCTGAGTCCGGAAGATATATGAATGGAGAGAATGTCCGGATCCTTTTTTGCAAGACTGCGATAGAGATCTGCGAAATCTCCGGGTGAAGGTTGAGACGTGGTTGGGATCTCTTTTGCATTTGCCTGGAGCTCGTAGAATTCGTCAGGAGTGATGTCCACCCCGCTACGGTAGATTTTACCGTCTATTGTAATCATCAAGGGAAGATAGTGTACTTCAAGACCTTCAAGCTGCTCAGTGGAGATGTCCGCTCCGTAGTCTGTGACAATTTGCATTCGGTTCTCCTCCTCGGTGTGCCGGTATATGCTGCGTACGAAGCAGCTATCGACCGGCGGATGCTGTCAAAAAATCTGCGCGAGCTATGCCTTATCTAGTCATGCTTGTCTTCAATATTATCATTCAAGCATCTCAAGGACCAGCTAATTTTCAAAAATGTGACTGAGTTGAGTGCTCCTCGTTCCTCTAATTTTACCACACCTTGCGTCCGCCAGGCGCACCTGATTTTGTTATGGCGATTCAAAAAGGATATTAGACGGAATAGTCGAAATAAAATGTAGGACTTCATAAAACGTCTCACGCGGGGTGGACTTGGTATGCTGGAAACGTGTGTCTCCCTTTATGACTGTGAGCGAGTTCTTATTGAGAAGTTTCAAGAAGTTAAGTTCATCGGTGAAATTGAACTCTCCCCTGAAGATATCCGGAAGCTAATCAACTTTATTATTATCGAACTTGATCCTGATCCTAAGTATGGGCTTAACTTGCTTAAGCAGAAAGCCCCTGCGACTATTTCCGCATTCCTGGTTTGGCAAGGCATCATAGAATATGAGGAAGGCGACTACTGGACACCTGCACTTCGGGCTATCGGCTTAGAAGAGCCCAGGTGGCAACAGGAGCTTGGCGAGACATTCATCGACTTCCTCCGGTGTATGGATCTGCCCGATTTCCCCATTGAAGGCGCGTTGCGATTTGTTACCCCCATCTTGCTTCATGGGGGCATTCCCCAGAAATGTCTGGGCCAATTCTTTGACTATGTAATCATGGACATGGTGGAATTCAACCTTGTGACAGGTGATGAAATCAGGGACTACCTTCACTCTCTTAGGGAAGATGAGAAGACCCGGGTTGCGCTTCGACAAAAGCTCAAAGAACTTAAACAAAGCGAATCAAAATGCCGCAAAGAGGCAAAAGACCTCGCCTCGTTCATTGACTTACGACAAGAAGCCGTAAAACTCCGGGAAAGTGTGGGCAATCCTGACGAGTGGCGCCATGTCCCAGAGGATTACGAAACCTTCCGACTTGATAAGCTAAACGAGATAGAAGACATCAACAATGAGATCTCCAGTCTTCAAAGTGACGAAAGACTTTGCTTGGATAGAATATCCGCTTTCACCCGGGAACATGAAGCCGTCCTTCAGCTTGGTCAGTTAGTTTGCGTAATCAGCGTGGAACTGCCAGCCGTCCTTCGCGATAAGGCGGAGCTTGCATCCCTCCAGGCGGATGAGGCTGCGTGTATGGCAAAGCTGGAGGAGTATGCAGGAAGCATTCAGGGAGAAGCCCTCTGGCTGAGCTCCTCTGATGAGGCCTTAACGAGGCTTTCCGCAGATACCGTAGACACTTTGAATGCTCTGGTTGAGACTGCGAGTCGACTTGACGCTCTCAAAAGCCGTTTATCCCAGCTATACGATGAGGCAGACCAGTTTGTGCCACAACCTATAAAGCCTGGTACCAGCTTTTGGATAGGTTCAGCTTCCCTTCCGGCAGCGTTATGCATGTGGCTTATTACGGGACATTCTCCTTTAGGTTTAGGGATAGCTATTGCCCTTGCTCTTTCGGGATGCCTTTCTATAATCTTAAGTCTTCAGAGGTTCCAGGAAGCATACAGGGATAACAAGCGCCGGAAAGCTCGCTATGATGCGATCTCCAAGGAAGTGTCCAAAACACAATCAAAGATTGCCGACTTTGAGACGGCTGTCAGTTCAATAATGGAAGAGTTGCCTCATGAGCCTCAAGTGATTATGAAGGCGATTCTTTCAAAGACAGGCGGTTTTGGCGGGGGAACAGTTGATTCCAGCGGGCGGACAGATGACGCCTCCGGAGGAACAGTCGATGCGCTGCGTGTGGCGCTCCCTGAACTTAGGTCAGTAGCTGATGTTTTCGCGTCTTATCATAGGCTGCTACTCCGAAGAGGCGAACTCATAGACTCAATCGCCGAATGGGAGCAAAGACTCGATGAACTTTTGGTACTGGCAGGACTCCCCGGGCTCGACCGAAATAGCGAGCTGCAAAATGAGAGCGGGAGCGAACCGGAAATCCAAGATGGAAATGACAGGTGTAGGGGACAACGGAGCATAGATGATTTCTGTGACAGCGATACCCTAAAATCAGCTGTAGAGCTCCTTAAGGCCTCTCTTGATGACGCCATCCATCGGAGCGTGGATACCATGAATGCCAGAGCGCATCTTCGAGAATACATTCAGCCGCGACTTCACGCGCTTTACAATGAAGCTACGGAAATCGAGATACATATCAGAGAACTTGACGAATCTGTAACCGGGTTAGGTAACGGGTCTTTCGAGACCGGTTTAGGCGTTCTTAAGTCTAAGCACGAAGCCTTCCTTGAGCTTGACAAGGTTAACGCCGGCATTTACAGTGCCGGGCAAGCGCTCTTTTCCCTGGCTGATAAGGACAAATATGAATTGGAAGATCTCCTGCACTTATACGACACAAAAGTGCAAGTTCTCAAGGAGCTTGCGCTTTCAATAGAGGATACCGAAGTTGAACTCCAAGACTATCCTCCGGCATATCCCTATACAGACGAACCTGTCCAGCGGTTTGTGCTCTATGGCGATGAATGGGCGGAGAAGTGGATAGTAGGGTGTGTAGACCTGCTCGAGCTCGCCAAGGGGGAAGAGGAGATCCCGGGAGACTTTAGGCCGGACTTGCCCCTCAGAGTGGTCCGGGGATTCAAGGAATGGTGGGAGTCGCGCAAGGCTGCTATCCAAGACGAAGGCTTTTCATATGAATACTCAGGAGAACGACTCCCCGCGCCTCAGATTAGACTCGATCCTATCCATGCCGATATTAAGATTGTTGTTGATTCCCAGAGATTCAAACTGGAATATGCAGAAGGAGCCTCGTCGTTTTCTATTGTGATCACATCGCCGACCAGTCCCGGGTGGTCGAAGACGCTACCATTAAAGCCCATACGAAGCAGAATGCCCGGGCTTGCTGAAACCGAGCGGATTGAGTATATCCTACCGATATTGGACAAGGCTTTTTCAGAAACCGACACCCACATGGATTCCAGCCGGGACATAACCGCGGATACCGATGGAAGCACAACTGTGGACGCAGATTCCGGCAATCTCTTGGATGACGCTCTCGGCACGATTGTAGACGGGCATTCGACCATGACTGAAGTGTCTCCTATTACCATGGGCCTGCCCGGCCTTGCCGACGCATATCAAGTTTCCATGCTTATCGGCGATGTTAAACACGTTACCTGGGACCTAAAGGTTTTTGATGACAAGACACCATGCCTCATCTTTAGTGAGGACGGCAAGTTGATTGACTCAGGATACCTCCCCAGATCCAGGCTATGGTTTGTGCTTCCCAGAGACCGGGGTTTTACTAAGAGAGTTCCAATGATTCAGGATGCCACGCCTCTCTACCTCAAGGATGCTTGCCGTATTGTTCTTATGGATCTTACCATGGTAGACACGGTTTCTGTAGGAGACGGCAGGGGAGGGGAGTTTGAGTTTCGGGTGGCCCGTGATAAGGTGTCTGAACCTATGCTCGTCTGCGGCCAACCCATCAGCGGTGTTTCAATCGATGGTATCCCTCTTTACATCGGCGCTCCTCCGCACCTCATGATTCCGCTTTCAAATGATACTGAAGCAAGCGCATGGGATGTGGTTTTGCGCTACGGCGGAGGTGTGCTTGCTGAACGTAAGCAATTCCAACTGGATGAGCTTTGCTCAATCGCGGAAGTCAAAGAGATGGATGGGAGCGTTGAAATACCTCTCGGAATCCCGGAGCTCTTAGGACCGAATCCTGTCGGGGGATATACGATACACTTACGGCACAGGGGCAGAAGAAGGTCTCAGTTCTCCTTAGGATTTGTGGTGGTCCCTGATTTCTGGTATCAATTTGAACCTTCAATTGTTTTTCCTGTCGCAGGCGATGAATCCAGGGTTAAACTCCTTGTTAGCGTGCCGGATGGTGCACGGTTTAATGTCGATTCTCCTTCTGAAATCCTATCTTCCGAAGACGGTGAATATCAGATTCAGGTAGACCCGGCGGAAAGCCTTGTAACAGGAATGCTTGAGATCCTGTTGACAGATGACGAAATACACATCCCGATTACAATTGAAATCCCGAAGGTCAGGTGGCGCCTGAAAGAAGGAAGGGAAGACGGAGACACGGACTGGTCCTGCCATGTAGAAGAAGTGTTTGTAAGCGACTTAAACCGACCTAACATACTCCTCCTCCAACTGGAGCTCCCTGTCCACATCAGTGGAGTTCATTTTGCATTGGATGACAGGCAATACTACAAGGCACCTGCCAAATGTGGTACGGCGGAAGTCAGCTTGTTGCAATTCATGGATACTTTGAAGGCAGGCGGTTCAGTAGGCGAGATCACTGCAAGGCTTCTTGACAGTTCAGGAAGACTTGTTGGAGAAGGATCGATTCTTCGTTTACGCTGCCGTTGGGAAGTGTCAGATTTTATCTGTGTTAGGAAGAAATCTTGCGGTATTTGGCATCTTGAGTTTACCTGGCAGGAGAAAGGCCAAGCCGAGGACAGGATTCTCCGTATTTGGCGCATGTGGGAGCCATGGGCGGAACCGCTAAAATGGCATATCCCGGAAGGCGAGATGAGTCCGGCAGTTGACGTGGATGAGGACCACTTACCCCAGGGAGCTTATCTTGTAAAATTCTCCGTTCTTGACAGATGGGCTCCCGCAGGTGCCGGAGACTCATTCCCGGGGGATGAGTTTAATACTTTTATCGTCCATCTTCACGATGACCGTCCTTATCTCGAGGTATGGGATATTCACTGGTTAAGCAACTATGAGGCCAAGATTACCGGGAGCGTAGCAGGCACTCCGCAAGGAACTTGCGTGTGCGCAAGACTCTTCGGAGTCAGGGCAGGACAGGCTTGTTCATGGACGGCATATGGTAAGACCGACTCTACCGGTAGGTTCACAATTCATGTGCTAGGCGCCCCCATACAAGAAGAAGGGCATGTTGCAGCCCGCAAGGCCGGGACAAAGCATAGCATCAAGGATAGAGATAGAATCAAGAATTCTGCTCGCTGGATAGGGATAACTATCGACACTGAACCCAAATCACACCTCTTTGCGGTTCTACCTGAACACGCTCCGCTTGAGTGGTGGTTTGCGCCAAAGCCTGCGTCCCCATTCCTATTGGAATGGCCCCTTGCCTCACAACTGCGGGAGTCCCTCCTATCCCAGGAGACGTCTTCGCTGCCGGGCGTTTCAGAGCAAGCGTCGTCAGTAAGTCCCTCTTTCACAGGATACAGCCCAATCGTAAGAATTCAATGTGAAGAAGGTTCCCTTGAGCAGCCGGATTTGTCCGAGGAGGATAGCAGGAAGGTTATCAAGGCCTGGCTTGGGGATGACGACAAGGTGGAAGTCGCCATCAGGATTGGGGGAGCAACGGACAAAGCAGTCGTATCTTGGTCAGAACTCCGGGATTCTCTGCGAATTTCTCTCAGTACAGGGAGAGTGCATTGCACTACCTGCAATAAGCTTGTAGCTAACCAACACACGTGGCAGATGTACCATTATCCTAAATGTAAGAGCCTTTATCCGGAGAAGAAAGATGTCACCGCATCTCTGCTCATAGTAGATGATCCCATCAAGATTGCATCTGCGCAGCTTAGTGCATATCCTTTGGCAGGGCATCGACCTCGAACTTTGCATTCCGGCTCCACCCATGGGGCTTTACCTCTTGAACTGTCGGGTGTAGACGATAGCAATGACTATTTGACAAAGCTTACCGGATTTCTGCTGTCTTTAGAAAGGCAGCTAATATCAGCGCTCTTAAGGAGTGAAGCTAAGAATGGGCATGAACCCCATTGACGCAACACGTGATATCAGAAGAAGCTACCTCAATTACCTTACCACTACGTTCCGATTCAAGGATCCTATCCTTCAAGAGCAATTCGTAGACACGTTAGGGAAGCACGCGCGATTTGTGAAGGATCCAATCCTTGAGGCTACGCCTGCGTTTGCCACAGGCTCTTCCATTGAGGAGATGATAGGAGAAGGAGTGCTGTCAAAACGGTTTCTCAAACTTGATACCCCGTCTCTTCCTCCTTCCAGAGCACTGTATCGACACCAGGAAGATGCAGTAAGGAAGCTTGTGGAGAAAGGGCGAAACGTGGTTGTTGCAACCGGAACCGGTAGCGGTAAGACAGAAGCTTTTCTTATCCCCATCTTGAACCACTTGTTTCTGGAGGACGAAAAGGGAACGCTTAGTCCCGGCGTAAGGGCTCTTCTTTTGTATCCTATGAACGCTCTTGCCAACGACCAGTTGGCAAGGCTTCGCAAGCTACTGGTGAACTATCCGAAGATCACCTTTGGCAGGTACACGGGAGAAACCGAGATAAGGCATTCCGCTGCCCTTGAGAAACACAGAAAGCTATTTGGAGCTGATCCGCCTCGAAATGAACTTATCTCCAGGGAAGCTATGTGGAAATCTCCGCCTCATATTCTTTTGACTAACTACGCGATGCTGGAGTATCTCCTGCTCAGGCCATACGATAGCGTATTTTTTGACGGTGACTATGCAGATAGCTGGCGATTCATTGTCATTGACGAAGCTCACACATACGCAGGTGCAAAAGGCATAGAAATAGCCATGCTGCTTAGGAGGTTGAAAGACCGGGTAGTTGAGGGCAAGGCCGGCAGAATACAGTGTATAGCCACCAGCGCGACGCTGGGTCGCGGAAGAGATGATTACCCTCATGTAGCCAAGTTCGCCTCAAGCCTGTTTGGCGAATCTTTTGCTTGGAGACAAGGGGATCCTGACAACCAGGATGTGGTTGAAGCATCGAGGCTGCCTCTTACGGAGGCAAGGCCCGGCTGGGGGAGGCCTACGCCTAGGATCTACCCGGAACTTCAACACGCAGTAAAGAACACGCCGGAGTCCTCTATCCTGGACGAGTTAATTAAGGTGGCACATAGAGGCGGAGTCCCTGAAGCCGTGGTGAAAGAGGCCGGGGAAATAGGGAAGGCCAAGGGCTGGCAGGCTTTTCTTTATGAAGTGTTAAAGGGTGACATGAGACTGATTGACTTACAACGCAAACTCGAGACTGAGCCCGGGTTTGTCCGGGACCTGGCAGAAATCGTGATCCCTGACGATAATGATCCAATCGAGAAACTTGTGGCTCTTGTGGATCTTGCAAACCAAGCAAAAGCGGACGATGAAAGCCAGGCGCTGCTACCTGCGAGATACCATTTGTTCGTCCGGGCAATTGAAGGAGCATACATCAGTCTTTCCGGAGAGAAGAGATTGTATCTTGAAAGACATGAGTCTGTCACCGAAAATGGAAGGAAATACCCTGTCTTTGAAGTGGCAGGTTGCCGTCAATGCGGTTCCACGTATCTCGTCGGCAAGATCGAATCTAACGGTGAAAAGAAATTCTTGAAGCAGGCGCAGGCTTATGAAGAACATCCGGATTACTTTCTCCTTGCAGAGGACGACATAGGAGACGTAGCCACTAACGAAGATGATGAAGTGGGATTCCCTGAATTGTCCCCATCTTCGGAGCCCTATGAGGAGTATCGTCTGTGTGGTACGTGTGGGGCAATAGACTCTCTTAATGCCTTGTTACCGCTGTGTGACTGTGATGACGGTAACAGGTATGTTGTGCTTAAGGCAAAGAAATCGAGATCTAAGAGGGAAGGAGTTTTTCTATGCAGGGCATGCGGAAGACGGAATCCCCACGGTATAGTATGGCGTTTCTTGGTGGGGGCTGAAGCTGCAGGCAGTGTGCTCGCTACCGCTCTTTATCAAAATCTCGGGGCGGGAGAGGAGGATGGAAGAGAGGACGATGACACTTTGTCTCCGAAGCTCTTGGTGTTTTCAGACAGCCGGCAAGACGCTGCGTTTTTCGCCCCGTACCTCAACCGTACACATGAACGTATCCTACGCCGCTCCCTGATCCTGGAGACATTAAGAAGACATAAAGAGGATGCGTTATGTTACAGGTGGAGACTTCAGGATCTTGTAGCTCCTCTTGCAAAGTGTATAGAAGAGGCGGATCTCTTCCCTAATTACAGCCCTCAGCAACTGAAGAACGAGGCATGGAAATGGGTGCTTCAGGAATTCCTCGCAATTGACCGTCATAACAGTCTTGAAGGGCTCGGCCTTATGGGTTTTTCTCTTGTGACGCCTAAAGGAGTGGGGCCGCCTGAGGAACTCCTGGGCCCCCCTTGGAACCTCAGCCCTGATGAAGCATGGACTCTTATTCTTGTGCTCCTTGATACACTCAGGATAAACGGGGCTGTTTTGTTCCCGGATTATGTTTATCCGACAGATGAAGCTTTTGCACCGCGAAACAAGGCGCTATATGTACGGGAGGAGGGCGCGGATCCAAAGAGAGGGATAT
>JAKPFY010000138.1 GCA_029551185.1 Bacillota bacterium | reverse complement strand
CGCGATAATGCCAATAATAGCAAGGACAACCAAAAGCTCAATCAGTGTAAAACCCCGGCTGTTATGTAATGCCTTCCGCACATGCTCCTTAACACGTGTCATGATATCCTTCATGGTCTCCTCTCCTCCCCTAAATCTGCTGCCGGACTAATAGTACAATTTTCCGAAAACCTCAAGACCTCAACCTAAAGCACCTGTACCATCTCAAACATAGGCAGCATTACTGCTGCTACTATCAAGCCTACTGATATGCCGACCACTGCAATGAGAACAGGTTCAATGATACTTGTGAGCGATTTAATCCCCCTATCCACCTCCTTCTCATAGAACTCCGCAAGTTTCATCAGGACCTGATCAATGGCTCCGCTTTCCTCTCCTATTGCCACCATTTGCGCGACAACGGGGGGGAAGACTCCGGCTTCTGCAAGAGGACCTGCAATACCTGCTCCTTCCCTGACCCCGGATCTGACCTTGCGGAGCCCAAGGGCAACTACTTGATTGCCTACGACTCGTTCCACTATCTCAAGGCTTTGCAATATGGGCACTCCTGCACCGACAAGACTTGCAAGGGTTTCAGAGAAACGCACGACAATGACTTTCATTGTGAAGCTTCCTATTACCGGGAGCTTCAGGACAAGAGCATCCCACCTGTAACCCCCTTCATCAGTCCGGACATAATACCTTGCTGTAAATACAATTAAAGCGAAAACCCCAACAAGCACATACCAGCGGGCTGCAATGAATCTCCCGATGGAAATCAAGGCCTTGGTCAGTCCGGGCAGGGGAACACCGGATTCCTCAAGCACGCCTGCAAAACTCGGAACTACCGTGCCAAGCAGGATAATGACGATGATTACTGCAAACACGGCTACCACAGCAGGATATGTCATCGCGCCTTTGATTCTCTGCCTCAAGTCGTAGTCTCTGTCAAAATATGCAGCTAATCTTACAAGGACTTCATCAAGCTTGCCGGAAGCCTCACCCGCCTCAACCATATGGAGAAAGAGCTGAGGGAAGGCGCCTGTGTCAGCCAAGGATCGGGCAAGAGACATTCCGGCATCCACCTTCACCCTGGCAGTATCCAGCACCTCTTTTTCAAGTTTCGACTCGGCCTGTTCAGCAAGGGTATGAAGAGCAGGCGAAAGCCCGACTCCTGCAGTCATCATAATCGACATGTGCCTTGCAATCCTCGAAAGCTGCACCAGACTGAGTTTACCACCGGACAGCCTCTCCGGCATGGCTATGACGGTACGCTCTTTTCTCTCGTCTCGGGTGAGTCCTGTAACGAAAAGCCCTTGAGCCTTAAGCATATCAAAAGCTGAAGCTTCGTCCCGGGCCTCAATTGTACCCTGGACTAATCGCCCGCCTGCGTCCCGCGCCCGGTATGAAAAAGTCGCCTTCACTTTGCACCTCCTTCATCAACCCATTCTACGTAGCCTTAAGAAGGCGCTTCAAGTCATCTGCGTCAACCGCGACAGAAATGGCGTCCTCATGAGATATTACCCCCCGCTCCACCCAATAGCGGAGGGATTGCTCCATTGTTTGCATTCCGAATCTTGCGCCTGTTTGAATGAGCGACCTTAATTGATGAGTCTTTCCTTCACGAATGAGACTCTTTACAGCAGGAGTTCCTACCATTATTTCGACAGCAGGCACTCTGCCGGGCTTGTCCTTTCTGGGAATTAACTGCTGGGCAATTACCGCTTCCAGTGTCCCTGCAAGTTGAACCCTTACCTGATGCTGCTGGTACTCGGGAAAGACATCGATAATCCTGTCAATGGTCTGAACGGCGTCACCTGTATGGAGCGTAGCAAGGACCAAGTGTCCTGTCTCAGCTGCGGTTATCGCAGTCGCCATAGTATCCAGGTCCCTCATTTCACCTACGAGGATTACATCCGGATCCTCCCTTAGCGCAGCTCTGAGCGCAGATGGGAATGACTTTGCGTCCTCTCCGATTTCACGTTGATTCACTATCGCTTTCTTATGCTGGTGCAAATATTCGATAGGATCCTCAATGGTCATCACATGACAGTTGCGCTTCGAGTTGATAACTTCCACCAAGGCTGCCAGGGTCGTAGATTTCCCGCTGCCTGTAGGGCCTGTCACCACCACAAACCCCCTGGGTTTGTCTGCAAACGTCTCTATGACTTGAGGCATCTCCAAATCTCTTAGGTTCGGCACGTCAAACGGGATGATTCTTATGGCAGCTCCACATGCGCCCCGCTGTTTGTATGCGTTTACCCTGAAGCGTCCGATCCCCGGAAGACCCACAGAAAAATCCACATGTCCCTCATCATCAAAAACTCGCTTGTTATCTTCGTTCATTATGGACATGACCAGACGCTCAGTATTGTCAGCCGTAAGACGCTTCAAATGACCTATAGGCCTAAGTTTGCCGGTGACCCTCAACATGGGCGGAAGTCCTACTGTAATATGCAAGTCAGACGCACCGCTCTCAACTGAGATCTTTAACAGGTCTTCCAACCCTATCATTAAAACCCTCCTATCACTTTGGGAACAGCGCATACTTTCCCCAGCTCTTTTGGGCTGGTTATACCAAGGAGGACCTTAGATACCCCATCTATCGCAAGCTTAGTCATTCCGCCTCGGACAGCAGCTTCTTCTATGGCCTCAGCAGGAGCACCTTCCATGACAAGGCTTCTGATGTCTCCGGCAATATTCATAATCTCACATATGGCAGTCCGTCCCAAGAATCCGGTGTTTCTGCATTGCCTGCACCCTCGTCCGCGCTTAAATGTTCTGCCTCGGCTTGCTTCAACCTCTCTTGCAATCTCAGGCGCCAAAGTAAACCACGCGTCCCATGTAGCATCATCAACCTCATAGGTCTCAACGCAATAGGGACATACCTTCCTCACAAGCCTCTGCGCAATGACAGTAGTCACCGATGAAGCTACAAGATAAGGTTCTATACCCATTTCAGTAAGTCTTATCAAAGCGCCTGCTGCATTTATCGTATGAAAAGTACTCAAGACAAGGTGGCCTGTCATAGCAAATCGTACGGCAATCTCAGCAGTCTCCCTGTCCCTCACCTCTCCTACCATTACTATATCAGGGTCTTGCCTGAGGATAGCGCGGAGGCCTTGAGCAAAAGTAAGGCCGGCCCTGGGATTAGTTTGGACCTGACTTACTCCGGGAATGCGAAACTCCACCGGATCTTCAATAGTGACAATGCTCTTCTCCTCTGTATTCAAATGTTGAATGGCTGCGTAAAGAGTCATTGTCTTGCCGCTTCCCGTCGGCCCTGTCACAAGGATGATGCCATTTGGGTTTTGCAAGGCATTCTTCAGCCGGTCCACGTCTTTGTCGAGGAACCCGAGTTCTTCAAGGTTTCCAACCACACCCCTTGATCTTAGGATCCTGACTTCAACCTTTTCCCCGTAGATGGTAGGCAAAGTAGACACGCGAAGGTCAATCTCTTCACCGTCAAGCCTGAGCTCAACCCGACCGTCTTGCGGCAGACGTCTTTCGGCAATATCCATTCCTGCCATGACTTTGATGCGAGAGACCACAGCAGGCCCTAAGTTTAAGGGGAAGGTCATTACCTCCCTGAGAACCCCATCGATTCGATATCTCACACGGACTTCTTTCTCTTGGGGTTCAATATGCACATCGCTCGCTCTGGCTTTCACTGCCTCTCTGATTACTGCGTTGGCAAGTCTTACAGCAGGCTGGCTTAATACCTGGGCATCCTCGTGCTTTTCCTTTTCTGCTTCGGGAACGGCTTCGTCGGCTTGCGCTTCTACCTCGCGTGCCAGTTTCGTCCCAGGCCCTGTCCCGAAATACTCATTGATAGCTGCTTGAATTTCAATATCACTTGCTATCACCGGTTCTACTTCGAGGCCGGTCATGATCCTGACATCATCCATGGCAAAAACGTCAAGGGGATCAGCCATGGCAAGAGTCAGGCGATCCTCTGTCTTCTCTATTGGGAAAACCCTATTTGCCCTGGCGAATATCTCAGGAACAAGTTGCGCCACATCAGGACTGATGATGTACCTGGCAAGATGAACCTTGCGAATTCCAAGTTGAGTCTCAAGGGCGGAAAGCATAACGTCTTCATTTATCAATCCCTGGGATACAAGAATAGAGCCAAGTCGTTCCCCGCTCTGCTCTTGCAGCAATATCGCTCTTTTCAGATCGGTCTCTGCTAAGACCCCTGCGTCTACCAGAATCTCACCTAATCTGCGTCTGGGCGTCATACCTAAAGGAACCCGACAGTCCGTATTCTCTTTAATTTCTGAAGCCTTTCCCATATCATTCACACCCTGAATCAGTTCAAATATCACTCATGCCTTCAAAAGTTAGACACAAAAAAAGATATTCCTGCATCTTCCCGTCACATTATGGAAAAATACCCATACATTCACAGGAATTCGTCGAGAATTACTATTCATTAGATTGCGTCAATTATCTTCCTAATCTCGTGACTCGTAGGAAAAGATGTGACTCAATATTACTTGATTAGGAGCCTGGGATACAGCGAGGCGAACTAAGCAGGGATGCAATACGGTCCAGAATCTCGCCTGCGACTTCGCGCTTGGTCATGTAAGGCAGGTCTTCTCTCAGTTCTTCAGGGTATAGGATCTTTACTTCATTGTAATCAGATTCGAATCCTGAGTCACTTCTGGAGACATCGTTTGCGACAATAAAGTCAAGGTTTTTGGATACAAGTTTACGGCGAGCGTTCTCAATCAAGTCCCGGGTCTCGGCTGCAAACCCGACAGTAATTCGATCCCCTTTACGCTTGCCGACTTCTAACATAATATCTTCACATTTTACAAGGGGAATATACTCGGGGCCTTCGTTCTTCTTCAGTTTCTCAGAAGCCGTCTCTCGAGGACGAAAGTCGCAAGGAGCAGCAGCTCCGATAAGGACATCAGTATCACCTAGGCAATCCATGACTGCGCAAAACATCTCGTGGGTGGTCCTCACCCGAACCACCTTAACCCCGACCGGAGGAGGCAAAGTCACCGGCCCTGTAACCAGAATAACATCTGCGCCTCGCTCCTTCGCTTCCTTAGCCAATTCATACCCCATCTTCCCTGATGAGCGGTTTGTTATGTGCCTTACAGGATCCAGCGGTTCTTGTGTGGGGCCTGCAGTCACCAGCACAGTTACACCTTTAAGAGGGGTCTCCCGAGAGAGAATCCTCTCAATCTCAAGGACAATATCCTTCGGCTCAGGCAGGCGTCCTTTCCCCTCTTTGCCGCATGCAAGATAACCGAAATCAGGTTCCATCACATGGTAGCCTATGCTTCTGAGAGCGTTGAGATTTCCCTTTACAATAGGGTTTTCATACATAGCCTCGTTCATTGACGGGACAAAGAGCACAGGGGCTTTCGTCGCTGTGATCACTGTGGTCAAGAGGTCGTCTGCGATCCCATGGGCGACTTTCCCCAAGCAATTTGCGGTAGCAGGTGCTATTACCAAAATGTCAGCTTTCTCCGCCAGACTTACGTGCATGACATTCCATACACCGGGATCCTGAAACATATCACATGAAACGGGATTCCCTGAGATTGTTCTCATTGTCAGGGGAGTGACAAACCGAGTAGCCGCTTCTGTCATGACTACATGAACAGATAGGCCCTTCTTAACAAGCAGACTTGCTATCTCTGCGCTCTTATATGCAGCAATACCCCCGGTCACACCCAGAACAACGGCCTTGCCTTCCATAGAATCCTCCCATTATCAGGATGGCGCCCTGACTCCAGGGCGCCATCCGCCCTAACTAGCGCCTGACCCCGGCTCCTCAAAGGAGACTCTGCCTGCCAGGATTTCCTCCATCGCTATGGTGACCGGCTTGTCCGATTTTGTTTCCACAAGCGGTCTTGCCCCGTTCACCAATTGTCGCGCTCTTTTTGCAGTGGCGACTACTAAGGCATATCTACTCCCTGTACTGTTAAAAAAAGCTTCAAGCGGCGGATGCAACATAGCGCATTAATTCCCTCCTGTAAACAACACCTTACGCGCCCCGGGCTGTAGTAATTCTTCCTCAATCTTACCCCTATCCTAGAAAACTACAACTGTTGTCTCTTTAGATTTTCAATAAATCTCGATAGATCGCATCTATGAACCTTGGAGCGCTCTGCCGTTATTATGGCTCGAAGGTTGTCAACAGCTTCGTTTAAATCACTGTTAACTACTACATAATCATAGTCAAATACCGCTTCCAACTCATCCCACGCCAAGTTGAATCTGGCGCAAATAGCGTCTTTGCTGTCTCTCCCGCGTGCACATATGCGCCTCCAAAGCTCCCCCATGGAAGGAGGCATCAGATACACGAAAATGCCCGCCGGCCACCTGCTTCTCACTTGTCTGGCACCTTGAATATCAATATCAAGTATTACGTCGTACCCCTCTGTCGTAGTCTCTTCAATAAATCTACGTGGGGTGCCATAGAAGTTGCCATATACTGTTGCCCACTCCAGGAGCTCCCCCGCCTCCTGCATTTTTTGAAACTCATCATGTGTAACGAAGTCATAGTGAACCCCGTCTAACTCTCCTGGACCCGGCGGGCGAGTAGTTACAGATACTGAATAGCGAATTCCGTCCAGTCGCTTACCAAGCTCATTAACAACGGTATTCTTTCCCGCGCCGGACGGCCCGGAAAGAACTATCAGGAACCCTTGTTTTCTCTTAAGGCTAGTCATTCTGTAGAATCACGTCCTGACTGGCTTTGCCTTCCTGAAACCCTGTGAGCCACAGTTTCCGGTTGTACCGCGCAAAGAATAATGTGATCACTATCCGTCAAGACAACCGCCCGAGTTCTTCTCCCGTATGTAGCATCAACTAGTTTACCGCGTTCCCTAGCCTCTTGCACTATTCTCTTTATCGGGGCTGACTCGGGACTTACAATTGCAATAATCCTGTTCGCTGCAACGATATTCCCGAACCCTATGTTAATGAGCTTAACCGACATAACCGACACCTCTCCCTACTTGGCCAATTTATTTAGTAATGCCTCCTTTTGCCTGGCCCCTAATCCCTGTACTCTCCTGGATTCATGTATGCCAATCTCTTCCATGATCTTGCGGCTTCTTACTTTCCCGATTCTGGGCAGGGATTCCAACAGATAAGATACACGCATCCTGGCTATTACCGCATCATCAGCATTATCCAAGACTTCCTCCAAGGTGAGCCTGCCTTGCTTGAGATCCTCACGAACTTTGGCTCTCTGCGAACGCATTTCCTGGGCTTTCCTAAGAGCTTCTCTCTTGGCTTCCGGACTTAGTTCTGGTAATGTCATTCTCTCACCTCCTTGTCGGAAAACTCTGCTACCATGTGGCGGGGTTACTCTATGTTTTGGATTTGCTCTCTGATTTTCTCAAGTTCGCTCTTAATATTCACAACCATATGAGAAATATCTGAATCTTGAGCCTTGGAACCTATCGTGTTAACCTCTCGCTGCATCTCTTGAACCAGAAACTCAAGACGGCGCCCTATGGGTTCGTCTTGGTAAATCACCTCATAGATCTGAGCAATATGGCTCCTAAGTCTTACGAGCTCTTCAGTAATGTCACTCTTATCAGCATAAACCAGAGCCTCCATTGTAATACGGCTCTCATCAATCAGGGTATCACCAAGGAACTCCTTGAGACGCTCCTTAAGCTTCATCTTATAATCTTCTGAAACGCGAGGAGCGCGTTCTGCGATTCTCTCTATGAGTTCCTCAATCAGCTGCGTTCTCGCAATAACATCTTGAGCCAAAAACCTGCCCTCTTTCGACCTCATCTCTTGCAACCCCGTTATAGCTGAGAGAGTCGACTCTTCTAACCGGCTCCAGATTATCTCACAATCAACCTGCATAGGGACTAACTCCATAACACCAGGCAGCGAGATGAGGTCATGAACACCCAAATCCCATGGCAATCCCAAATCGTCCGCAAGTTGTCGGGTATGATGCACATATGAATCTATCAGGCTACGATTAGTTTTGACAGCGGTTAGGCTTTCTCCTGCTTCCTCCAGAGTTACTGAAACATCTATACGTCCACGGTCAAAGTGTTTCGCCACAAGCCGCCTCAGCCTATCCTCGAATTCTGAAAGCTCTCGTGGAAGGCGAAGAAATATGTCCCGATAACGGTGATTGACAGAGCGCATCTCAACTATGCAATTAAATTCCGGCCCCGGACTCTCACCACGGCCATAACCTGTCATACTATAAGGCATTATCTACATTCCCCTTGCTACCTATTCTACTACAGCGCATTTGGTCTCTACAAGGGTTTTTGCCATGAATTACCGCTTTATACGTGGGAAAACCGATATTTATGCTCCAAAAGGCAGGCAGGTCCGACATATCCAAGCACCAAAGCCTTCTTCGGACAATACCATGTTGTATGAAGCGCTTGATTGGGTCGGCTCAAATCCCCGGCCCCTCTCGCCGCTAAAGTCGCATCGCCTGAAAGGCCAATACCTTCGGGCAAAAAGGACTATTATATATTTTTACATACAGCCAGGAGGGAGAATATGCAATCTCAAAGTCGAGGTAGGCCGAAAAAAGTCTTCCCCGGCGCAAATACGCCTGAAGGCTTTTTCTCATTCTACGATTACATGATCGACCCTGACGGGAACATGATCATCATCATAAAAGGCGGGCCAGGCATAGGAAAGTCTACATTGATAAAGCGAATAGGAACAGCCCTCCTGGATATGGGTTACGATACCGAATATGCTTGCTGCTCGCAAGATGCGGCCTCGTACGATGGGGTGGTTGTCCCAAAATTGGGGCTTGCACTCTTTGACGGGACTCCCCCGCATATTCTGGAACCACGATTCCCCGGAATAGTCGAACATATTATCAACCTAGGAGACTTTCTCAATAAAAAGAAGCTTCGCACCTATAGACAAGAGATAGTGGAGACATTAAAAGAGGTGTCAACACTTTTCGAAAGGGCGTTCCGCTATCTGAAAGAGGCGCGAATCATCCATGATGATTGGGAGGCGTGTTACTTTCAAGCCCTTGATCTTGGGTGCCTAAACTGCATGGCGGAAGAGCTCGGGTCTGATATGTTGCACGGTACAGAGGTATCGCGCAACCCAGGCAGACCACGGCATCTCTTTGCCAGCGCTGTAACAGCATCAGGGCCTATCAACCACCTACAGACAGTGATAGGACACATGTCGCGGAGGTATATCCTAAGCGGTGAACCCGGCACAGGAAAATCAACTATCGTCAAGAAGGTGGCGGAGACTGCGCTCTGCCACGGACTCGATGTTGAGATTTACCATTGTCCCCTTGACCCGTCAAAAACAGAGCATATAGTCATACCTGAACTTGAGGTGGCGTTGGTAAGTTCATCCTGGCCCCATCTCATTGACCCGATGAAAGACATTGACCGAATCATAGAGACACGCCAAGCTGTATCTGATAAGACTGTCGCTAAGTACGACTCGGTTATTGCAGACTCAAAACAGCGTTTTCATCAGGCATTCCAAAGAGCCATTGAGTTTCTGAAAAAGGCTAAACAGGAATATGATAAGGTCCAAGCCATCTACTCAGAAAGTATGGACTTTCCGGCAGTTGAGCGCTTAGGCGACCGTATTCTCGGAGAAGTCCTTGAATTAGAACGTAAGGTCAGGGAAGCTACTGCCTGATATCAGAGGCAGGAAGAGCAGGCGCTGAGATAATCGTCTTCTCATGATCATATATGACCATACCCGGCCTTGCGCTTTTAGGTTTTCTAACATGTCTCCTTAAGGTATAGTCCACTGCTACTTTCCGGGAGGTTCTGCCTTTGCTGAAGTAAGCGGCAATCCCTGCAGCAGTCATAAGGGTTCCTTCGGAGAGTTCGCCTTTTGCTGAATCTGTTCGTATTATGACGTGCGCGCCTGGAATACCGCGGGCATGCATCCATACGTCATCTGCGGCTGCAATCTTCATGGTAATCAAATCATTTTCTTTATTATTCCTGCCCACAATAACAACATAGCCGTCAACAATAAAGGACAACAGCGCAGCCTCGTTTGAAGTCTTCTGCTTCTTTTGCACTGACTTCTTGCCATGAATCTCCTCAAGATAGCCCTGCTCTATAAGTTCAAGACGGATAGCTTCCATCTCTCTTAACCTATCCGCTTGTTTGATGGTTGTCGATACCTGTTCTAAGTATTCCAATTCGGCCCGGGTCATCTCCATTTGTTTAGAACCATTTTCCAATACTCGTTTTGCACGCCTGTATCTTTCGAAGTTGCGCTCCGCGTTCTCATACGGCGACAGCCTGGGATCAAGTTGAACCTCGATGCATTTGCCTTCAGGGTCAAAGTAATCCGTCAGTTTCGCCCGACTTGCTCCTACACTTATACGTGGGGCATTAGTCAGTAGCAGCTCGCCTAGTCTCCGACACTCCAAATCCTTATTGGCTTGGGATACTTCATCACTCTGAGCCTTCCATTTCCTTTTGCATCTTGAGATATTCGAGTCTACCACGTTAAGGAGTTCCGCCCTTTGGCCTGAGAGGGCATCTTCGTCTTCTTTAAACGAGTACGCAGAATCCAGGAGCTGACTCGGACATGGCAGAAAGCTCCCGTCCCTAACAGAATCGGCCAATTTCAACAAGACATCCCAAAGTCTTGCCTCTCCCTCCCTGTTAAGATCGGAGCATGGCTCATTAGGAAAGAGGCCTGCTTCATGAAGAACCCGGGCAGCTGACTCTTGGCCGAACCCCTCAAGTCGGGACACCAGAAATCTATTGAGGGATACAGAGGGCATGTTCTCTTGAAACTTGCATAACGCCTCATCCAAACCGTCTTTGGACACAGACAGGATATTCAACTTGTCCTGAGCAGGAGGAAGCACATACTGAATTCCGGGACCCATCTGGCGGACTCTGCTCACATCAGAACCGATATGCTTTATGCTGTCTAAGATCATATTTGAACCTTCATCAATAAGCGCGATATTGCTGTGTCTCCCCATTACCTCGATTATCAACGACTTTGAGGTCTCTTCCTTGGATCGTGAGAATGTAATCCTTAAGATTCTGTCAAGACCCACCTGATCAACCAGGTTAATCCTTGAACCTATAAGGTATTTCCTAAGAAGCATACAGAACGG
>JAKPFY010000135.1 GCA_029551185.1 Bacillota bacterium | reverse complement strand
CGTGATAAAGCAGCACGCGCTTTTGCAGCTCGCCGCAGCGTTATTGAGCGTATTGGACTGCCTCAGGTTCGCAGGTACAGATTGAACCTCCTAGCCCAGGAGGAAAGACATTTTTTTGAGCAATTGGAGAATAGAGCCTACCTTGAATTGTACAGTCACAGACACAACGAATCGCTGAAAATGGCGATCCCGAGCACATTTGAGGCGTGTCGAAGTAAAAAAGTGTTGTGCCCACTAGTTTTCGGGTAGTGGTTTCGGGAAATTTAGGTACTTAGCTGGCATTTTGACTTTCAGAGCATCGAATATGGCCGCTGTTTCTTTCCGAATTTGTCCTGTTTGGCAGATGTCTCCATCCAGGGTTCTGAACATACCCACCTGCAACGTGGCGAGGGTTTTCTTCATCTGGAACCACGTCTGGCCGGTTTCCTGCTCGGCAACCCGGATCAAAAGCATCCCCAACCAGCAGAGCAACACGTGCGCCTTGATACGGTCAGGGAGGCGGTGACGCACTGGGCGGATGTCGATCAGGTGCTTCATGTCCCTGAAAACACGCTCAATCTCTGACAGCTGCTTGTAGCCGAGAACCACATCTTCGGCTGAAAGCCCGAGATCAGATGTGCTGAGCAGGTACTTGCCATCGTACTGCGCTTCGCTGCGAATCTTGGCCTTATCGAGCATCAGCTTTCCAGTCTTGGTCTGCCGGACGTACCTGCCGTAGACACTGTGAGCCCGAAGGGCACAGGCTGCCTTTTTGTGTGGCTGCCCATCGAGCTGCTTTAGCTCCTCGAGACGGCGTTCAACCTCCTTAACGATGTCAGCTCGTTTGAGGGCATCGCGCCTCGCTTCATCGGGATTGCGAACCAATACATAGCGGCGCCTGGCTTCACTGCCTTTTTCAAGGATAACCTCCTTGATCTCCAAGCCAGGCAGGTACACAACCCTCGAAAACGGCCTGGAGAGCGCTTCGACTGGATCTCCCTTTCGGCCCTGGCGGAGCTTCTCGCCAATGATGTAGTGGCCGCCGGCAGTCTGCAGGAGCCGTTTGTTCTCCTCAGAGTTGAACCCGGCATCTTGAACCATGACAACCCTGCCCAACTGCCACCTGTTGAGGTCCTTTTTGACCTCCTTGATGATTTGCTGATCGGATGTGTTGCCGGGCCACACCCAGCAGCGCACTGGGATGCCGCCTCTAGTTACGGCGAAGGCGATGACTACCTGGGGCAGATCAGGCCGTTCATCCTTGCTGTGCTGGCTGCGCTTGCGCAAACCTGGCCCTTCCTCCGTATCAGTGTCTTCCTCAGCAATCTCGAAGTATGTAGTGGTGGTGTCTAGAAAGATCAGATCCACTTCGAGATTCAGCAAGTTGGCCACGTGGAAGAAAACCTCTTCCTGAATGAACTCAGATGCCTCCAGCAGAAAATCCATGGCCCGGTAGAGATAGTGCACATCGACTTCGGGAAGGCCAGGAATGAAGGCTTCTTCCTGCACCCAGTGCTCCATGTAGAGTTTACTGGATGGGTTAAGGGCCCGGTTAGCTGTCATGGCAAAGATCATCCGCTCCACCGGAGTGCTGTAATTGCGCTCACGCAGCAGCTTCTCTAGAACCTTGCGCATGCCCAGACGCTCCCACAGCCCATCCAAAAGCCAGGGACCGCCAAGCTGTTTGGCTCCCACAAACTCGAATGGAGCATCATCACTCTCAATCAAGGGGAGGCTTGCCAAATCATGTTTCTCCAGAAAGCGGGCAATGCTGCTTACAAGCCTTGTTAGACCCTCCACATCTAGCTGGTCCTTTCTACCGAAGTTGAACAGGACCTTGGCCCTTGAAGCGCCCGTTTCTGGATCGCGATAATTGTGGGCAAGCTGGACGTATTCGTAACCTCTGCTTTTCACGGTTCTAATGTACATTGTATCTATATGATACCACGGATATCAACATAATACAACCATTTTATGCACATTTGTTGTGCCTACACGATCTCTGGTTTTGAGTTATCCACAATCTCGGAAATGCCGATGAATAAAGCATCTAGGTTTTCGGGTTGTGTCCATTCGGGGCGTTTACTGTACAATTCAAGTCGAACACATTTATAACAGCTCGGAACGATGTGAGTACTACAACGCCCAGGGTGGTGCTACAGTGAAGCTGATCGATAACGTTGTAAACGCTAACATAAAACTGATCCATTTTTGGGGAAAGCGCTGACGTAAAAGTGATCCACTCTGATCAAATTCCTGTACATTGAAGGTACCACCACTTCGTGTACAGGAGGTAAGGAGATGATCAAAGTGGATCAGTAC
>JAKPFY010000134.1 GCA_029551185.1 Bacillota bacterium | reverse complement strand
CGTCAAAGAAGCTGTCCGGACAGTAGTCTCAATAGATACTGTGTTCATGCCTGAAGAGACGAAGGGTGACGGATACAGAAGCGGTTACGCTGCATTTTGCAAGGCGGATGATGTTCTTGTGGACTTCTGGAGCAGCCAAGAAGCAAGAACGCGTCCGGAGTATTGATGGGAGGTTGCGTTTGTGGGGTTGCGAGCAACTCGTCTGCCCAAAGGAATACAATTGATAGCAATAGGCATGTTTCTTTGGGGATTCGGATACGGTCTTCACATATACATGTTTCCTGTATATCTCCGAAACATAGGATGCACCCCACAGGAGGTAGGGTTGGTTTTTTCTATATCCATGGCAGTCATGGCAGCGTCAAGCATACCCGGGGGAATCCTGGCGGACAAGTATAACAGAAGAAAGATAATCCTCATGTCGTGGATAATGGGCGTGCCGTCTGTAATCCTGTATTACTTCGCAAAGGACTGGATGACGGCTGCCTTGGGGATTGCGCTTTACTCCGGGTCTATGTTAGGCTACCCTGCTCTGAATGCATATGCAGGAGCCTTATCTCCTGAAGATGAGTCAGGCCGGGTATTCGGTCTGATAAGCGCAGGGTTTTCAGGTGGGATGATAGCCAGTCCGCTTTTGGCTGCGTATTTGGCTAATATTTGGCCTCTTCGGAACTTGTTCATTCTCTCCTTTGTGTTCTTTGCTGCGGCATGTTGTGTTATGGCTTTTCTGCCTCCTGAACCTGAACATACGAAGGCAGCAAGTGATTCCACATACTCAAGTCTCATTGCGACGAGACCGTTCATGCAGTTTGTGCTTGTCTATTCACTTTGCACTTTTTCTTTCTACATGGTACAGCAGATTATCCCTCAATACCTCAGCGACATACGTCACACAAGCATAAGCATTGTAAATCTTTTAGGCTCTTTGATGTCTCTCGGGCAGACATTGATAACCATTATAGTCAGTCAAATGGCGGATCGCAGGGGGATCCTGGTTGCCGTAGGTGTCAACGCATTGGTTTTTGTTGCTTCGATGCTGTGTTTTATCACGATTCCAGGCCGGGTTGCAGTGGTCATATGTCTCTTTCTCTTAGGCGGTTTCATGGCAGGTCACGGCGTGGCATTTGCAGGAGTCGGAGAGATCCTGGGTAAAGGCGCAGATGGAAAGGCTTTTGCCCTTTTCAATCTGGCGACATGGGGGATGTCAATAGTAGGACCCTATCTGGGAGGGCTTCTCTATTCCTTATCAGGAGACATGCCGTTTTATGTGTCTTCTCTTCTTCTGGTAGCCGGAGGATTAATGTTGATTAGGCAAGGATCTACTATACACGTTGTCAAGGAGGTGCTCAAAAGGCAAGGATAGTCACAAGGAATCAGGTTTATGAGACCTATAAAGCGACGCAATGACAATGGCTCCATGCCAAAAACATACTGAAAGGGAGAGACGAAATGCGAAAATCAAGATCGGTTATTGTGTTATGTCTGACGCTTGTAGTTTTGAGTTCTGTGTGCTTTGCAGACGCTGTGAAACCTGCAGGGAAGGTTCTCCTCACTGTAAAGGGTCCTATAGCTAATACCAATGCTGAAGAAGGATTCGAATTTGACCTGGAGATGCTGGAAGGCCTTGGAATAATTGAGTACAAGGTTAAGGATCCGTGGCTCGGCAACAAGACATATGCAGGTGTAACCATTGCAAAGATACTGGAGTATGTAGGCGCGCCTGAAGAGATCGCAGAAGTTGCAGTTATCGCCAAAGACGGGAAAGAGGTTATCATAACAGGTGAACAGGTTGCCAAGTACAAGATTATGCTTGCCACAAAAGACGGAGGCAAGGCAATAGGATCAGGAGTCGGCGGTCCGGTCAAGCTGGTTTTCCCGTATGATGATAACCCGGGCCTTGACAAGGAGCACCCGAAGGAGAGCTGGAACTGGTTTGTCACCGTCCTTGAAGTGAGGGTGAAATAGAAATGCGTAAGCAGCATCACAGGTTCCTGTTGCTGCTGCTAGCCTTAATCATAGTCTGGTCTCAGGCAGCGTCGGCAATCGGCGCTGCCGGGCCCGAGCAACAGGAACCAATGACGGTAGTAGTATGTGTGCTGGACGGATGTCCGGACCACTCACTTGACTACTTACCTGAAATCACATACCTCAGAAGATTGTGTTTGGATGCGAACTCTCAACATAAGACAATTGAAGCGGTGTTTCCGTCTTCAACAGCAGCGGGACATGCAGCAATCTTCACAGGAACTTATCCTGATAAGAACGGAATTACAGGCAAAGAATACCTGGGCGATGATGGAGAGCCGGTGCGATTCAATACTCCCGATACTACAGAAGTGCCGACTTTGTTTCACATAGCTCGTTCGGCAGGGTACGGCACTGCGATGATCTCAGCCAAGGCCAATGTGTGCAGAAGGCTTTCAGGCGCAACTGACTTTGCGATCTGGCCTGGCTCAGTGCCTGACTGGGTAATTGAGTCTGTGGGGGAGCCGCCGGATGAGTCTACCCAATACGATAACTATGCCGGATGGCATATTGAGCTGGATCAGTGGGTATTAAGGACTGTCGAGGCATACCTGAAGTATAACGATGGCCCTGCACTCGTAGGAATAAATCTCGGGAGCCCTGACACATGCGGACACAGGTTTGGCCCTGTGCCTGCTGCCGAGACAACTGACGCGCTGTGCGCTATCAGCGAAGGCTTGGAGGAGCTCGTTGCGACCTTGGAAGCGACCCGCCCGGGCAGATGGAGCTTGATCATAACTGCAGACCACGGTATGACCAGGGTTGATACGGGTATTGCGGCAAGGGACATCGTAGGCGACATTACTGACAAAGACGTGCCGATGACTCTTGACGGAGGGGCCTTATACGTTTGGGCAGATGACGAAGACAGAGGTAAGATTGCTGATGCTCTAAGACAGACTGAAGGAGTGGCTGAAGTTATAGATATTAATGATAAAGCCAGGCGGGCTGAACTTCATATAGAGCATCCGCGTACACCTCCTCTTATCGCAATATCAGAACGAGGTTATATGTTTATAGAGGCATTGTTGTTTATGGATTATACATTGGGGAGTCACGGGACTCTCCTTGACACCGATATTGAAATACCGCTTATAGTGGTCGGTCCTAAGGCAGATGCGGTAAACCTGGAGAATGTCAATTCCATAACTGATATCCGATCCATAGTGGAGATGTTATTTGACATATGATTTGTTTCATGTGAATGGCCTGCCAGGGGAGGTGCAGTATGTGCTGATCCCCATGGCAGGCTATTGTTTTAGCTAATCCTCGTTATTTCCTAACTCAGGCTGACGGTAAAGCCGGATTCCCTTTTCTATCCTTTAACTGCGCCTGCCACAAGCCCTCTGGCGAGGTTGTGTTGGACCAACGCAAAGAAGATCAGAGATGGGATTGTGAATAACACGGACGCTGCCATGAGCGGATTCCATTCCACTGTGAACCTGCCAAAGAAAGACGTAAGACCAACAGGCATGGTCTTGAGCTCCTCAAGGTTTATGAAGGTCATTGCGAACATGAACTCATTCCATGCGCCTATGAATGCGAAGATTGCAGATGCTACGATCCCCTGCAGTGAGAGGGGTAATACTATCTTAGTGAAAGCGCCGAGTTTCGAGCATCCGTCGATAAGCGCAGCTTCCTCCAGTTCCCGCGGAATCTCGTCGAAGAATCCCTTCAACATCCATACCGTGAGCGGCAGTGTAAACGTTGTGTAGCTCACCAGGAGCGACTTGTGGGTATTCAAGAGCGCCAAATTCTTCATAACGATGAACAGCGGGATAATAATGACCTGTGACGGAAACATTTGAACACCGAGGATCATGATGAGAGCAGGAGTTCTCCCTGGGAATCTGAACCGTGAAAAGCCGTATGCTCCGAGCGAGGCAACGATTATTGAGATGGCGGTAGTCAGGACTGCTACGTACAAGCTGTTTAAAAAGTACTTTGGAATCATGGTTTCCCCAAGTACCATTTTGTAGTTGTCCAGTGTGGGGTTTTTCGGTATAAGTCTCGGTATTCGAGTAAAGGTTTCACTGGTTGGTTTGAAAGATGTAGATATCATCCATAGGAACGGAAACAGCGATACGAACATTACTGCCGCTGCAGCTACGTAGATTACCGTATACTTAAGCAGCGCTCTGCGTCCTAACTTTGGATTTCTCACTATAATGTCTCCTCCCGCATCAAGAGCTTGAGGTAAATAACGGTTACAATCATAACCAGTACAAACATGATCATGGCCAGCGCGGAAGCAAGACCCATCTGAAGCCTTCCGAATGCCATCATCCATGTGTAGATTCCCAAAACCATTGTGCTGCCTGCAGGACCTCCTTCAGTCATAACGAACATCTGGTCAAATACTTTGAAATCCCATATTGTTGACATGACGATAAGGATTGTAATAAGGTTGCGAAGCATCGGGATGCTGATAAGCGTTGTTTTTTGCCAGAAACCTGCCCCGTCAATCTCAGCAGCTTCGTATACCTCGTTCGGGATTGTTTTTAGACCGGCGAGTAGACTGACTGCGATAAACGGGACGCTCTGCCACACCACCACTATGATTACTGCCCAAAAAGCAGATCCGGCTCTGGAAAGCCACGGGAAGCTGGCAAAGGATTTTAGACCGATTTTCGATAGCATGTAGTTCAAGATCCCGAATTGGTCATCGTATATCCACTTCCACAGGATAGATGAGGCGACTCTCGGGATCACCCAGGGCACCAGGACAGAGACAGCAACTATGTCTTTTCCGGGGAAATCCTGGTCAAGAAGGATGGCTATAAGCAGTCCAAAAAGCATGGTAAGAGCGACGCATGCGAACGTGAACCAAACAGTAATCTTGAGCGAGTACCAAAACTGCGGATCTGACAGTATGGCTGCGTAATTTGCCAGTCCGACAAAAGGTGGGTCTTCGCGGAGAATATCCAGGATGTAATAGCGCTTAAAGCTAATTACTATAGCTTGCACCAGAGGTACCAGGATAACAGCGAATATCCCTACCATTGCCGGCAGAATGAATAGGTAGGCGATCCAGTTCTTCTTTATTTCGCGCAAAAGCGATTTTGATGCGGGACGGGGCGAAGCCCGTCCCACATTCTTATGTAATCCCGCAACTTGTTTTTGCATTTTTTAGATGCTTAACTCCTATTCTTGATATCCGAATAGAAGGTTCATGGCTTTCGCAAGGTCTGCCATGGACTGCTCAACAGTCTTCTTCTCCAGCAAGATTTCTTGCATCGCAGTAATGAGGATCTTGGTGTTTTCGACTTGACCCCACTGATGAATCGCAGGGTATGTGCGTCCGTATTTCAGGTTATCAGCATACACAGACAGCACCGGGTCATTAGCTATTGACGGATCGTTAAGTATGGATGTTCTCGCAGGGAAGAACTTAACAAGATCGGCCCATGCCAACTGGTGCTTGGGCTCAAGGAGGAGCTTCATGTAGTCCCAAGCAAGGTCTTTCTTCTTTGACTGGGAAAACATTACTACGTTGCTTCCGCCTGTAAAGCTTGCAGTTTGCTTAATAGCAGGAATCGGGGCGACACCGATTTTCCCCTTGAGATTGGGATTATCGGTCTGGAACCTGTCTACCAGTAAGGGGAGGTCAATAACTATCCCAAGAGTCTCTGTGGTGAATGCCTTACGGCTGTTAAGTACACTCCAGGTGACTGAGCCTTCAGGGCTCACTTTGTGCTCGAGATAAAGATCAGAGAAGAGTCTGATGGCTTCAATTGCCTCCGGGCTATCCACATTGGACTTCCAGCCCTTTTCAGTCTTTACTGCAATCTCTGCACCGTTCATCCATATGAGTGGCATGAACTCGTGCTGAGATCCGCCGTTTACCGAGAATCCGAACCGGTCAGGCTTGCCATCACCGTCGAGGTCTTTTGTGAGTTTCTTAGTTACCTCTATGAATTCCTTCCACGTCTTGGGGAATTCTTTGATTCCTTCTTCTTCGAGCCAGTCTTTACGGTAAATCATACATCTGTTTCCTGCATACCAGGGCAGGCCGTAGAGCTTTCCGTCTAAGGTTGCACTTTCTACGAGCGCAGGGACGAATTCAGAGGCATAACCTAAGGCATTGATGCGTTCGGTTAAGTCTTCCAGCGCGCCCATATAAGCGTAGTCAGGTGTCCATGTTGTTCCAAGCTCTGCAACGTCGGGAGCGATTCCTCCGGTAATCGATGTTAGGAACTTCTGTTGTGCACCGAGCCATGGGATCCAGCTTAGATTGACTTTTACACCGGGATGAGCAGCTTCGAACTCTGAATTCACTGTATTAAAGAAAGCCTTTGCGCCGTCGGGGTTGCCCGTTTCCATTATCCATACTTCAAGAGTGGTGGCACTGAAAGCTATACCTACCGTCATCGTCATAATAAGTAAGACTACACCCAAAACCACAGCTAACCTAGAGAATTTGGACTTACCGGTCATAAATGTCTCCTCCTCTTTTGGATTGGGGGTTACTATCAAATGTATTTCTACGAAATTATTCTATTTCCTTCAATAAATGCAATATAAATTTCCTAATAGGTGTGTTGTGGTAGTTGCTACATAGCGGGTATGTAAGGGTGGTGGTCTTTATCATATTTCCCAAAGAGGAATCAAAGAATGTCGATGATGAAAGGATTTTGGGGTATGGAAAGGAATATCAACGTAGGAGCAAAGGGTTAATACTTTCCTATTGGATCGCGATAGGGCATGACACAGGAAGTGTTGCTCCATTGGAATGAGATATGCTGTGAGGTGTTGTAGGTAGTGACGAATGTCACAACCGGTAGAAACGATCCCTTACAACCGTATTTGGAAGATGCTATTCTCCGCGCAGATAGGATACGGTTTGCCGTGGCGTTTGTTATGGAGTCAGGAGTAAAGCTTCTTGTGCCACACCTTAAGCAGGCAGTAAACAGGGGAGTCCCAATCCAGCTCTTAACCGGGCTCTATCTGTCTGTAACCGAGCCTCCTGCGATATATTACCTCTATGATCAATTGGGTTCAGCTATTGATATTCGCTTCTATAACGAATCCATAAGAGCGTTTCACCCGAAATCGTATATATTTGACTACGGGGATGAAGCCGAAGTATTCGTTGGTTCATCTAATCTCTCCCGATCCGCATTAACTACAGGGGTGGAGTGGAACTATCGTTTCCTAAAGAGTGAGCATCCCGATGATTACCTAAGCTTCTCGAAAACATTCAATGAGTTGTTTCGCTATTGTTCCCAACCGGTGACACCGGAAGTGCTTAAAGATTATGCCCTCCGTTGGAAAAAGCCGGCCTTTGTCAGACTGGAGGAAAAGTCCGCTTTATTGACGCCTCCATCGAAACCTGAACCCCGCGGGGCTCAGATTGAAGCGCTCTACTACTTGAAACAAGCGCGCATTGAGGGAGTAGATAAAGGAATAGTAGTAGCGGCAACCGGCGTTGGGAAGACTCACTTAGCGGCATTTGATGCTTTACCGTTTGAGCGGGTGCTTTTCTTAGCTCACCGTGACGAAATAATAAAGCAGGCATATGACGTTTTCTATCAGTTAAGACCTGAATGCCGCTTAGGTTTTTATACCGGGACACAGAAAGACGAGGGGGCGGATATCTATTTCAGTAGTGTGCAGGCTCTCAACCGGAGTGAGCATTTGGAAGTGTTTTCGCCGGACTATTTTGATTACATAATCGTAGATGAATTCCATCATGCGGCTGCTGAAAGCTATCGAAGAATAATAGACTATTTTGAGCCTGATTTTCTCCTCGGTCTTACTGCTACGCCATTTCGTATGGACAACCAGGACATTTTCTCTCTTTGCGATGACAATATCATCTATGAGATTTCACTGAAGCAGTCCATTGAAAGAGATTTGCTGGTGCCATTTCGATATTACGCTGTTTATGATCCCACTGACTATGACCGAATAGAAATGGTAAACGGACGCTATGTAATTGAAGACTTGGAACGGCAGTTATCCTATGAGGAAAGAGCGGATCTGATTCTTGAACAATATCGCCGATTGGCAGGCGAACGTACTCTTGGATTTTGCGTATCCATTAAACATGCTGAGTATATGGCTGAGTACTTCAGTGCTAACGGAGTAGTGTCAGTTGCAGTTCATAGTGGGATACCGGGTAATCACTGCACGATGGACAGAAACAAAGCAATAGAAGCATTGGAAAAAGGCGAGATAAAGGTTATTTTCGCGGTAGACATATTCAATGAGGGTGTTGACATACCTTCTCTGGATACGGTCATGTTTCTCAGGCCGACGGAGTCATACGTGATATTCCTCCAGCAGTTAGGAAGGGGTCTTCGTAAGTACCCTGACAAAGAGTATCTTAACGTGATCGACTTCATTGGTAACTACAAAAGAGCTCATTACATACCACTTCTTCTTGCAGGCGAAAACCCATGGGCTGCACAGCCTCCCGGATCGCGTCGGGTGGAAGACTACGAGTTTCCTGAAGGCTGCATAGTCAATTTCGATCTTCGCATTATTGACTTGTTTGAAGAACTCGCTGCCCGTGATCCTCTACCGATAAGAATGAGGGATACATATTGGCGAATTAAGCAATCGCTTGGGAGAAGACCTAATCGACTGGACATCTATAGAGGTAGTGATATACCCATTAGAGAGTATCTCAAGGACGGGTGGCTTAGGTTTTTGGAGTCTGTGGGGGAGCTTGAGCCTGAAGAGAAAAGCTGGTTGGGAACCCCGACAGAGGAATTTCTCATTGAAATTGAGCAGACTCGTTTGACTAAGGCTTACAAGATACCTACCATTGGAGCCTTTCTGCGTGAAGGCAATATAGTATCAAGAGTAAAGCTCGATGAAATTGCACAGGAAATGATGAACTTCTACCGAAACCATCCGTTGCATCAAAAAGACTTAGGAGATCGTAGTCATCGCAATTGGGAAACTTGGGGGAGCAAGCAATTTGGCAATCTAGCCAAGAAGAATCCTGTCAAGTACTTGTCAAACGGGAATTTCTTTCATTTTGATGAAATAAATCAAATTATGTACTTAGATCGAGAAGTTGAAACATTCTTGTCTCCTTTGCTTGCGTCCCATGTACGAGATATTCTGGAATTTCGCAGGATTGACTATTTCCGACGCAGATTCAAAGACTGATACGAAAAGGATGAGGCAGTTGTCTGAATGTATATTCTGTAACATACCGACAGATGAAATAATCGTAGAGAATGAGTTAGCCCTAGCCTTTTTTGATAGGTATCCCGTAAATCAAGGCCATGTCCTTATAGTGCCAAAGAGGCATGTAGAGACCTATTTTGATGCTACTCTGGATGAGAAGGACGCAATCACTCGCTTACTCATTGAAGTAAAGGAAAAGCTGGATGCCGAATATCACCCTGATGGCTACAACGTAGGCGTTAATATAGGAGCAGCTGCCGGACAGACCATATTTCACCTGCATGTTCATGTGATCCCAAGATATATCGGTGATGTGTCCGATCCACGCGGAGGAATTCGGCGAATAAAGAAGAGCCTGGTTCCTTATGCTGCTGAAGGCGAAGGCTGCATCAACACCGGCGTGGTGCCTAAATGGCATGTACAGGCATATTTTGACGCCTCTGGTGTCACTCCGGACGGAAAAGACGCGCTCCCACACCTATCAATTGAGACCGAGAAGAAACCGGACTTGATGTACAAGGAAAGGTCCGGTTTCCTATATTGCCGAAGGATAGTGAAAGAAGGATAAAGTTGTCATGAGAAGAAAATAGCATTAATTTGACGTATCTATGACATATTACGCAAAACAATTTATAAGCCTGGTTTGCGCCAACCATACCCTGCCATTTCGAAGCTTTCACCGGTATTTGAAAGGCTTACAGTGTGGGAGAGATGTCTCAGATGACTGTCTACTACGCGCACACCAATGGTACAGACAAAGTTCATTGGCAGCGTCTGGAAGATCATCTTGTATCTGTGGCAGAACTGGCTCGAGGGTTTGCCTCAGTATTCGGCGCAGGGGAATACGGATGTAGTACAGGCCTTCTCCATGACCTAGGCAAATTCTCCAAAGAGTTCCAACAACGCCTGAACGGAGCTCCTCTTAGAGTAGATCACTCGACTGCAGGAGCGCAGGAAGCGATTGCCCTATACGGACCAGGTATCGGCACTGTCCTTTCGTATGTGGTGGCAGGGCATCACGCCGGTATACCCGATTACGGAAGTGTAGCGGACGAGCCTTCTTTGACTGCGCGCCTCAAGCGTAAGGTTCGCGATTACAGCGCATATAGAGAAGTAGGTCTTCCATTTCCCGGGATAAATTCTATGAAACTACCTATATCTCTCCTGGAAGGCCAAGAGGGTTTCAGCCTCCAATTCTTCATTCGAATGCTGTACTCTTGCCTCGTTGATGCTGATTTTCTTGACACTGAGCGTGTAATGGATCGCAAGAAAGCATATGTTCGCGAAAGCCGGTATCCAACTACCCCTGAGTTAAAACAACGTCTTGATCAGCATCTGGCAAAACTCCTAGCCTCAACTGAAGACACGCCGGTAAACCGGTATCGCGGGGATATTCTTAAAGCTTGCATAGACAGGGCGGAACTTGAGCCCGGATTATTCAGCTTGACAGTTCCTACAGGTGGAGGCAAAACCTTATCATCATTGACGTTTGCGTTGAAGCATGCTTCTCTCTATGGCCTAGAACGCGTCATCTATGTAATTCCGTTTACCAGCATAATTGAACAGAATGCTAATGTGTTCCGGAGAGCTTTAGGGGATGAAGGGGTCTTGGAGCACCATAGTAATTTCGAGTTTCCCAACGAGGATTCAGAGGACTGGAATGAGGATATTGCCAGGTTGCGTCTTGCTACCGAGAATTGGGATGCTCCTGTCATTGTCACTACTAATGTCCAGTTCTTCGAGTCCCTCTTCGCAAACCGCAGCTCTCGTTGTCGTAAGCTCCACAACATAGCACGCAGCGTCATCATACTGGATGAGGCTCAAATGATTCCTACAGATTATTTGAAACCGTGTCTTGCCGTACTGCGTGAACTCACCGAGAACTACGGATCCACTGTTGTGTTGTGTACAGCGACTCAGCCGGCATTAGGGGATCTGATGCCAGAGACTGTTCACGTTCGCGAGATAGCCCCTGATCCCCCGCGTCTTTACGAGGCTTTTCGCAGAGTAGAGGTGACGCAGGTTGGCCCGATGGACGATAATGCCCTCGCATCTGAGCTTGGAAGATATCATCAGGCACTGTGCATAGTCAATTCACGATCCCATGCCCGTGAACTTTATAAGCTTGTTGCAGACAGAGAAGGCGTGTTTCACCTGAGCGCATGTATGTGTCCGAAGCACCGCAGCGAAGAGTTGGATAAGATTCGATGTGCGCTCAAGGAAGACAATGAGTGCCTTGTTATCTCAACTCAACTTGTGGAAGCAGGTGTTGATTTAGACTTTCCTGTTGTGTTCCGAGCTGCTGCCGGACTTGACTCCATTGCTCAGGCTGCCGGTAGGTGCAACCGGGAAGGCAAGTTGGCTATGGGACATGTCTATGTATTTGAACCTGTTGGCCACAAGTTGCTGGGTTGGTTTCAGCGAACTGCCTCTGTTACTCATATGGTCCTAAGGAACACCGATGACCCGCTGGGTTTACAGGCAGTCGAAAGCTATTTTCGTACTCTGTACGATATTGAAGGTGACGGGTTGGATAAGGAACGCATTATGAACTCCGTGGAAGGAGAGCGGAAGACACTGAGTTTCCCCTTTGCAGAGATTGCAAGCAAATTTCGTATCATCGATTCCGATACTGTTCCAATTGTAATTCCATGGGATGATAAAGCTTGTGACTTGATAGAGAAAGCAACCTACCTGCCGTCCTACCGACTGTTCCGGCAATTGCAGTCCTATGTTGTACAGGTATACCCCAATCAGTTTGCAGAGCTTCAACAAAGTGGTAAGATACACACCCTCGGAGGGGATAAAGGGGCAATTCACGTCCTTATTGATGATTCATGTTATACGGAGGTGGGGCTTGAGGTATCAAAGGATCTTGATGCTACAGGAGAGGTCTGGTTTGTTTGACACAATCAACTATAGAAAAAACGGAGAGGAGGGAAAAGATGGGATACGGAGTCGCTATTCAAGTTTGGGGGGACTACGCGTGTTTCACGCGACCTGAGATGAAGGCGGAGCGCGTCAGCTATGATGTCATAACGCCTTCAGCTGCGCGAGGAATCCTTGAGGCCATCCATTGGAAACCGGCTATTCACTGGGTAGTTGACAGGATACACGTGCTAAATGAAATACGCTTCGACAATATTCGGCGGAATGAAGTAGGACACAAGATCCCAAAGAGAAATGTGGAGCAAGCAATGAAGGGGGATGCAGTACTACTAAGCCAATATGCATCCGAAGATCGTCAGCAGAGAGCCTCATTGGTGCTTAGGGATGTATTCTATGTAATCGAGGCGCATTTCGAGATGACTGACGAGATGGGTTCTGATGATACACCTGAGAAACATTACAACATGGTTATCCGACGCGCGAGACAAGGTCAGTGTTACCACCGTCCTTATCTTGGGTGTAGAGAATTCCCTGCTCATTTCAGTCTTGTTGAAGGCCCAATTCCTGTATCACCCTATAAAGGTGAACGGGATCTTGGTTGGATGCTCTTGGACATCGATTACCGCGACAACATGACTCCGCGCTTTTTCCGCGCTACGATGCGTGACGGTATTATCGATGTTCCCAAGATGCCGGAAGGAGGTGAAATGCTTTGATACTTCAAGCGCTGTATCAGCTCTACGGACGTCTATTGGAAGAGCCTGGTTCAGAAATTTCGCCGCCTAACTACAGTAAGGCAGGAGTATCATACGCTCTTAACTTGTCCGAGACCGGGGAACTTCTTGATGTGCTGGATTTGCGGGAGCAAGGCAAGGGTAAGAGCAAACGGCTTGTCCCCAGGGATATGGATGTTCCCAGACAGGTGAAACGGACCTCAGGTGTCAGCGCGAACTTCATGTGCGATAACAGCGGTTATGTACTTGGAGTGGTGCAGAAGAAAGGCCGGCCGGTCGAAGTCACGGACGAGAAATTCAATGATATGCGGACGCGACATGAAGAAATCCTCGGAAACGTGGATGATCCGGGGGCAAGAGCAATCCTTGGTTTCTTCTCCTCCTGGGATCCTAAGCATGCCGAGGAACATCCTGTATTGGTGAGTGTATGGGATGAGCTAATGCGTGGGGGGAATCTCATTTTCAAACTCGACGGCACGCAGGGTTTCATACACCAGAGGCCTGCTATTCACAAGGCGTGGGAACGTGCTATTTCCGGAACATCCCATGAGAATATCGGGCACTGTCTCGTGACAGGCGAACATGCGCCTGTCCCACTAATCCACGACAGCGTTAAGGGGGTTGCCGGCGCCCAGGGGACCGGGGCTGCGCTGGTCTCATTTAACCTGGACGCTTTTACGTCCTATGGCAAACAGCAGAACACTAATGCTCCGGTCAGCGAAGAAGCTGCTTTCGGGTATGTGACTGCCTTAAACTACTTGCTTCGAAGTGATCGGCATCGTCTTCGAATCGGAGATACAACCACTGTGTTCTGGGCAGAGAAGCCTGCTCATTTGGAAGAGGATATACTGGCTGAGTTGCTTGACCCAACGGCATATGTCGATACGGAGAGTAAAGCAGAATCTTCAACTAAGGACGGAGAGACGAAGTTCCGTCGCGATCTTCAGGCCACAAGGATGGTTAGGGATGCACTTGATAGGGCTGCCCAAGGCAAGCCCTTAGAAGAAAGCATAGTCGGTGTTGATAAGGATGTGCAGTTTTACATACTTGGTCTGTCACCGAACAATGCTCGCATTTCAGTCAGGTATTGGCATGTTGATACGTTTGGGAATTTGCTTAAGAAAATTGGTCAGCACTATTCTGATATGGCTATCGTTCTTCCTCCATGGGAGACAGGTTCGTTTGCGATATGGATGATTGTAAACTCAATTGCTCCACTTATTGAAGGTAAGCGTGACGGAAAGAGAGCATCTCCACTCTTAGGTGGAGCGCTCACCCGGGCAGTGCTGATGGGCACTTATTATCCACAAGGTATGTATACTGCACTTCTTGCAAGGATCCGAGCTGAGCAGGAAGTCAGCCCTGTACAAGCGGCTATGATCAAGGCTTGTTTGGCCAGAAGTGCGAGGATATCCGGCGCTAAAGAAAAGGAGGGGAATTATACAGTGAGTCTTAACGAAGAGTGGACGGACACCGCTTATCTCTTAGGCAGGCTTTTTGCGACCTTGGAAAAGGTACAGCAAGACGCGGCTTCAGGCGCCAAGCTTAACGCGACTATTCGTGATCGTTATTTTGGAGCAGCGTCAGCCACGCCACGCAGTGTTTTCCCGGTGTTATTGAGGTTGGCGCAGCACCACATAGCCAAAGCTGAATACGGGGGAATAGCAGATAGGCAAATCGAGGCTATTGTAGGCAAACTTGACAGTTTTCCCGCCCATTTGAACCTTGAAGAGCAGGGGAATTTCGTACTCGGTTACTATCATCAGCGTCAGGATTTCTACCGGAAGAGATCAGCTGAAACTCAAGAAACGCCAGAGGAGGGTCAATAATGGCTAAGATTATCGACAAGCGTTACGAATTTGTGCTTTTCTTTGATGTGGAGAACGGTAATCCTAACGGCGATCCGGACGCAGGGAATATGCCACGCATCGACCCTGAAACCAGTCTTGGATTAGTCACTGATGTTTGCTTAAAGCGAAAGATTCGAAACTATGTAGAGCTAACCAGGGAAGGTCAAGAGGGCTTTGATATCTATGTGAAAGAAGGCGCGGTTCTGAATGCGCAACACCGTAAAGCGTACACGGCTCTTGGAATTGAACCTCAACCCAAGAAACTGGCAAGCGACGATCTCACTCGGTTCATGTGTGCAAACTTCTATGACATCCGTGCTTTTGGTGCCGTGATGACCACCGAAATCAATTGTGGACAGGTTCGTGGGCCGGTGCAGCTCAACTTCGCGCGGAGTATGGATCCCATTCTGCAGCAAGAGATAACAATCACTCGGGTAGCGGTCACCAGTGAAAGGGATGCTGAGAGGAAAGACCGTGAAATGGGCAGGAAGCACATTGTGCCGTACGGCCTATATCGTGGTGAGGGCTACGTATCTGCGCCTTTAGCTGAACGAACCGGGTTTACCGTCGAAGACCTGGACTTGCTGTGGGAAGCCCTTATAAATATGTTTGACCACGACCGTTCAGCTGCCCGCGGGAAAATGGCTTCGCGCAAGCTATTTGTTTTCGAGCATGAAAGCAGAATAGGGAACGCGCCTGCTCACAAACTATTTGATTGTATTGACGCTGTGCGCCGTGATTCTACGACTCCCCCCCGACGATTTGATGACTACGAAGTGACAGTAGATGAAACAGCATTGCCCAGTGGAGTTAAATTGGTTGCGTTAATATGACAGGCGATTATGATGAGGATAGCTTACTGCCGCTTTCCGGGATACAGCACCTTGCATTCTGCGAGCGGCAGTGGGCGCTTATACATATCGAGCGTCAATGGGCGGAAAATGTGCGTACAGCCGAGGGTAGAATCATGCATGAACGGGTGCATAATCCCAAGCTCATTAATTACGACAGCGAGCACATCGTCGCACGGTCTGTGCCTCTGATTTCATATGAGCTGGGACTTTACGGTCAGGCTGACGTGGTAGAATTCTGGCCTGCAGGCGAGGGCATCGATGGAGGAGCATCTTTACCCGCACGGGACGGTCTATGGATTCCTAAGCCTGTGGAATACAAGCGTGGGAGACCTAAGCGGGACGATCGCGACAAGGTACAGCTATGTGCTCAAGCGTTATGTCTGGAAGAAATGCTAGGCGCGAAGATCTCTATGGGTGATCTTTATTACGGAGAGACTCGTCGGCGAGAGAGAGTAATATTCGATGAAGTGTTGCGCAAGAGAGTGGAACGGCTTTGCCTGCGTATGCATGAGCTGTTCGACTTGGGATATACTCCCCGTGCTGAACAAGGGAAACACTGTTCACTTTGCTCGCTTGTTGATGTATGTCTTCCGGATCTCACGCTGAAGTCACGTTCAGTGCAAGCATACATTCGCAGGCAAGTGAGATCGAATACGGAGTCATAGTTGTTCACAACGTACAGTCCTCGGCTCTTGCGATTATGGTGCTATGGGGGGATGCCGTTGAGAAAACTACTGAACATGCTATTCGTAACAAGTCCGGATGCGTATCTCAGTCGAGACGGAGAAAATGTAGTAGTGTCAGTGGACGGTGAAGTTAAGTTCCGAATGCCTGTTCACAACCTCGAGGGTATTGCGACATTCGGATATACAGGGGCAAGTCCTGCATTAATGGAGTTATGCGCAAACCGTGGGGTAGCCCTGACATTCCTGAGCCAAAGCGGCCGGTTCATGGCTCGAGTTACAGGAAGAGTATCAGGGAATGTGCTGCTTCGAAGACAGCAGTATCGAGTTGCTGATTCTAAGGATGAATCAGCGCGTATTGCCTCTGACATTATTGTTGGCAAGATCTCAAATTGCCGTACAGTGCTTCAACGCGCTGTGCGAGATCACGAGACCAATATTTGTGCGGAAGAGGTCACGGCTGCATCAGCAACTCTAGCCGACTACCTAATGAACGTTGACGGTTCATCTCTTGATACACTAAGAGGTATTGAAGGCGCAGCTGCCAATACCTATTTTCACGTATTTGATCATCTGATTCTCAGTAACAAGCAGGACTTTTTCTTCAAAGAGCGAAGCCGCAGACCGCCGAGGGATAATATGAATGCGCTCTTGTCATTTCTCTATACATTACTGGTTCATGATGTTCAGGCTGCGTTGGAGACTGTGGGACTCGACCCACAAGTGGGATTCCTGCATCAGGACAGGCCGGGGAGGCCCGGCCTAGCCCTGGACATGATGGAAGAACTACGTCCGTTTTTGGCAGATCGCCTAGCTCTTTCGTTGGTCAACCGCAAGCAGGTTTCTCCTTCGGGGTTTCAGACTCTGGAGTCCGGAGGAGTCATCATGGATGATGAGACACGGAAGACAGTAATAAGTGCCTGGCAGAAACGAAAGCAGGAGCAGATTATGCATCCATTTCTGAATGAAAAAATCGAAATTGGGCTGATCCCATATGCACAGGCAATGATACTTGCCCGCCATTTGCGAGGAGATTTAGACGGTTACCCACCTTTCTTTTGGAAGTAGAGGTTATGCGAAATGATGGTGCTGGTTACTTATGATGTTAATACGACAGATCCTGAAGGTCGGCGAAGACTCAGACAAGTAGCTAAGGCTTGCACAGATGTAGGCCAAAGGGTTCAGAATTCCGTTTTCGAGTGTTTGCTGGATCCAGCGCAATTTGCGATCTTCAAATTCACGCTTGCCAGCTTGATAGATCCCAAAAAGGATAGCCTCAGATTCTACCTGCTTGGAGCGAACTGGAAACATCGTGTGGAGCACATTGGGGCTAAACCCAGTTACGATCCGGAAGGGGTGTTGATTACTTGATTGCAGACCGCGAACCCCAAGTGATCCCAAGTTCCCAGGGAGATTCGCATAAGCGCTGTAGCTTGGCTTTTGTTTGCTATTCTTTGGTTCTATGGTCAGGTAGGTTCCTCTTTTCAAGGGGTTCGCGGAACTCAATGCTAACTATCAGGTAGAACGCTGGATTTTTGGTCCGCTGTCGCACCCCCTGCGGGTGCGTGGATTGAAACACCGCTCCGCACTCCGAGCAGACAGGAGGAGGTCGTCGCACCCCCTGCGGGTGCGTGGATTGAAACCAGC
>JAKPFY010000132.1 GCA_029551185.1 Bacillota bacterium | reverse complement strand
GCACCATGATCGTAGGAATGCCCCTCCTCGGGAGCTTCTCACGGCCGAAGTAGTCGCGGACCTTCCCGGGATTGGTGAGCAGCGCAGCAGCCATCTTCGATACGTCCAGAATGCTTCCTCCGCCTAAGCCGATTATGGCTTTGGCCTTCATTTCCTGTGCAACCCGTGCTGCTTCCTCAGCTACGTCTGTAGCAGGCTCAGGCGTATCCCGGCCTTGAATGTTTACCTCAACTCCAACTCCCTCTTCCTTCAGTAAAGACACTACGCGGTCTCCAAGGCCTGTCTTGGCAATCCTTGGGCCTGTTATGAGCAAAACACGGTTTGCGCCAAGGCCTTTGGCTTGCTTCCCTATTTCATTCAATGAATCCATACCGAAAAGGATTGTAGGAGTCCTAAAATCAATGGTCTGAAACACAGCTCCTCCTCCTTACCATCCAAAGTACCTGTTTTCACGTCTCAGTTCTTGTCTCAACGACAGTGTTTGCCATTTCCTCAAGTATCGTCATGACAATGCATGAATCCATTTCCCCCTGCCCCCGAGCAAGCACCGCTCGGAGAATCTCCCTTGAAATGCTGGTAGCCGGGAGAGGTACGCCTAGTTTATCTGCAAGCCCTAACGCGTTAGAAAGGTCTTTATACATATTATTGGCGGAAAAGTGAGGCGAGAATTCACGACGGACCATCCTGGGGCCTCTGGTTTCCATAGCTCCTGTTCTCGCCCCTCCGACCGAAGTAATATCTATGACCTTTTGAGGATCAATACCTGCCTTGGTAGCAAAGACAAGCGCTTCAGCCGAAGCCATAATAGCAACACCAAGGATCAGGTTATTGATAAGCTTGAGCGTAGACCCGGAACCGTTTTCACCCACATAAATGATCTTAACGCCCATCTTTTCAAAAATGGGGAGACACTCTTCAAAGGTTTCTTTGGGGCCGCCCACCATGATTCCTAATTTACCATCGGAAGCAACTCTTGGGTTTCCAGTTACAGGTGCGTCCAGCATTACTACTCCCTTTGATTTTACTCTCTCGGCAATAGACCTGGATTCCTCCGGATGGATGCTGCTCATATCAATCAGTATCAACCCCGGATGTGCGCCTTCCAAAATGCCGTCTCTTCCAAAGCACACTTCCTCTGATGCAGCTGCATCCGTAACCATCATGATAACTACATCTGAATCGTAGGCTAATTGCTTGGGGGAGCCTCCCCACACAGCACCCTTGGCCAGCAGGCTCTCTGCCTTCTCAGGTGTACGGTTCCAGACAGTCAGAGGATAACCTGCTTCCAGTAAGCGCCTTGCCATATGCTGGCCCATCAACCCCAAACCTATAAAACCGATACGATGCATCTATTTCCTCTCCCCCTAGAATCATTTAGTGTCGGCAAGGATGGATATACCGAATCTCTCGCCAAGCCAATTCGTATAACCAAGCCCTGTGTTACGTCTTACTTCTATCCGGTTTCTATACTGAAAACCGATTTACACTGCCACTCCCATCGCTTGTGTCTGACGCCGTTGCAGGACAAAGAACGCAGCACCTAACACCAATCCAATGAGGGTGGTAACAAACCCGGCAACAGGGAAAAACAGAGCACATGCAGCTGCAAAGGCCCATATTCTCTGCAGCATGTTGAGCTTGGTGTAGAACTGTCCGATGAGTGCCGCTGCAAACATCGGGATGGCCAGCAAGTAAGCGATTGTGAAGTATATAACCTCCATTGCCGAACCTTGTCCAAGGATCTGAGGATAGTATACGAAAGTAAACGGTATTATAAAAAGGAAGAGCCCAAATTTCAATGCACTCAGCCCGGTTTTCATTGGGTCTGCCTCCGCTATGGCGGCACCTGCGAAAGCTGATACGCAAACAGGCGGGGTGATATTTGAGAAAGTAGCTGTCCAGAAGCAGATAAGGTGGGCAATAACCTTATCCACGCCCAGCGATATCAGCGCAGGTGCAGCAACTATCGACAACACTATGTAGGATGCCGTCGTAATCAGGCCCATACCTATGATCGTTGCAACTATGCAAACCAGCACTATCGCCAGGAACAAGTTGCCGCGCGACGCTTGAATCAGCATAGCTGAGAACTTAGGGCCAAGCCCTCCAAGTACGATTCCTGCCATAATTATTCCAAGAGTCCCTACTGTCGCCCCGGTAGACATAGAGTTCTTACCACCTATTACGAGAGCTTCGTATATTTCCCGTAAACCCATCCTTGTCTCACGGCGGCGCCAACTCAAGGCAACCGTTGACACGCAACCAAGGAAAGCACCCATTGAAGGGGAGTATCCTCTCACCAGGAATACGACGATGAGGATAAGAGGTAACAGGAAGTGCCATCCGTTCTTAAACGTTTCCTTGAGATCAGGAATCTCTTCTTTACGGAGGCCCATCGCTCCATCTTTCACTGCCTGGAAATGCACTTTCCATCCGACTGAGTAAAAGTAGAGAATTGCAGGCAGTGCACTCATAATCGCTATCTTGATGTAGGGTGTTTCAGTAAACGAAGCCAGGATGAACGCACCTGCGCCCATGACCGGAGGCATGAACTGTCCTCCTGTCGAGGCTACCGCCTCTATGGCGCCTGCATCTTCCGGTTTATAACCTACCTTCTTCATCACCGGAATAGTGAATGTCCCTGTCGCTACAACGTTAGCCACGGAGCTTCCTGAAATCGATCCAAAGAATGCACTTGCAAGAACCGCAACTTTTGCGGGCCCGCCTGTCCATTTGCCTGTGGCCGCACACGCTATGTCGATGAAGAAGTCGCCTGCTGACTGAGTAAAGTTAATGGGGGTACAGAGTACAGTACCGAGTACCGTACGGGGGAGCCGGCGGCGGAGCCGTAGGAGTGACCTAAAGGAGTTTCTATAGAACCCTGGGATTAGGGTACGTGGGGCGGAGTCCCTAGAAAAA
>JAKPFY010000119.1 GCA_029551185.1 Bacillota bacterium | reverse complement strand
TTTGCTGCACGTTTCCTTTGAACCAATGTAGATCGGTTCTATTGAATCGAACTCAACCTTCTTAATGGGATAAGCTTGATGTGCAGCTGTACACACCAAGTAAAACTTGGCCGGTTCTTCAGGATTCCTGCTCGAGAACTCAATGTCACGTGCTCCCATACCGATATATAGCAAGTCCTTGTAGCCTAGGACATATTCTTCGCCGTCTACCTTAATCGCTCCGGGAGAGCCGATATTAATGACTCCCATTTCCCTTCTTTCCAGGAGGTAGTCAGTTCCGGTAGCTTCTTTATACCCCTCTATGGCAATGGGCTCCCGGGGACATATGCCGCCTACGATCATCCTATCAAAGTGGGTGTAAACAAGTCTCTGCTCTCCGGGAACAAAAAGGTTCCGGACGAGAAATTCGCGACGCAAGCCCTCTGTTGTAAGGCCTTTAACGTATTCCGGGTTGACTGCGTATCTTATCTCCATTTGCGTTATTTCAAACTCCCCTTTCGTGTGTATTCACTCTCCCGTAGGTTGCCTTCTATTGTCACTTAACACCTGATTACACTGCACCCGGCATGAATTTCATAGGCAGGTAGAGGACTAGTTGCGGGAAGAATACAAGTAATAGCAACACAACAATCATGACCAAATAGAAGGGTATAAACTCTCCTATTACTTCTTGAATGGTTGTTTTCCCTACAGCACAAGCAACAAACAGCACACAACCTACAGGCGGAGTCACAATGCCAATCGCCAGCGCAATGTTGATAATCGTTCCATAAAAGATGGGGCTGATCCCCAGCTTCATAGCTGCAGGCAGAAACATGGGGGTGGTAAGCATGATAACAGGGTCATTGTCCATGACACAACCGATAGCCAGCATGAAGACGACTATCATGAGCATAAAAACAGTGGGATTGCTCGTCACAGACAAGAACCAATTGACCACTGTGTTCGGAACATTGTTAAGCGCCAGTATCCAGCTGAGAGGGGCAGCTGCTCCGATCAGCGTCAATGAAACGGCTGAAGTTACCCCTGTTTCAGCCAGACACTTAATCAAAGTGTCTAACCTCAGTTCTCTCAATAATAAGCCCAACACAAACGCATAGAAAACTGCCACGACTGCTGCCTCAGTGGCAGTAAATACTCCTGTGAATATTCCTCCTAATATGATGATAGGCAGAATGAGTACAGGTATGGCCTTGTAAGTATTCTTAAGCATTTGTCTGAAAGAAACCCGCGGATGTTTCGGATAGTTCCTGACATGACCCTTGTACATGACTAGAAGTATCTGTGCGAGCCCTATCAATATTCCGGGAATTATACCCGCCAAGAACAAAGCGCTTACAGATGAGTTGGAAACCCAGGCATATATAATAAGAGGGATACTCGGCGGAATAATAATTCCAATAGTTGAAGATGCACCGGTAACAGCTACACTGAAAGGCCGATCATAGCCTTCCTCGATCATAGCGTGCATGATCATAGCGCTTGCACCGGCTGTATCAGCAGTAGCAGATCCTGACATACCTGCACATATCATGGATACAACCACGTTTACAATGGCAAGCCCGCTCCTGACAAAACCTATAATCGAAGTGACAAAATCAACCAGTCTCCTCAGAATACTGGTGTTAGTCATGATATTCGCAGCCAGCATAAAGAAGGGCACTGCCAACAGAGGAAAGGAGTTGATGCCTCCTAACAGTTTTTGGCCGATCAAAGAGACCGGAATCTGTATAGGGCCCCACCGCAGCATGATCCAGGATGTGGCAATTATGGCGTAAATAATGGGACAGTTAAGAAGGATGAAAAATGCAAAAATACCTAAGAATGTTAATACAACACTCATACGTTCTCTGCCATCCTTTCTCGACGTCTCTCAATGGCGTCTTTGATAAAGGACAAGATATCTTCAAGAATATAGAAGCAAGACAGGGTACCGCAGGCTAACACCGCTGAGTATACGTAAGACATACGAATACCCAGAGCAGGACTGATTTGTCTTAAGGTCAGCTGAGTCAGATAGACCCCGTTATTGACCATTACGTCAAAGATCAATATGAAGAGAAAAACATCCATGGCAAAGGCCAAACCTTCTTGAACACCTTTGGGGAACTGTTTCACTAGAATATCAAGGGAAAAATGTGACTTGCGCTTTATTCCGATCGCTGCCCCTAAGAGAACAATCCATATGAGGAGAAACCGAGCCATCTCTTCCGTCCAATGGAGAGGATTGTTCAATGCGTAGCGGAACACTACTTGAAGAAGTACAACCACTGAGAGAATTGCCGCAAGTATTGCTATTATGTATTCAACAAACCTGGCTCTCTTTATGGCCCTTAAAACTTTCAGCAGCGTGTCTATTATTATCATTGACACCGTGCTCCCTTCAGACGTTTACATTCACATTCATTCGGAACGGATTACTCTCTTTCTGAGATAGAGGAAATTCCATAACTGCGAAACGCAATTATGAAATTTCCTCATATGGCAACAGTTCAAAAGAAGATTTCTCTACCTGCTATGAAGAGAGCTTTCTTCCGTATTTCCTTGCAGACGAGAACCTCGTACTGCAAGCGAACTGTGATCACATCACGGTACGGACAGTACGAAGTCAACCAAGTCGCTTCCGAGCCTGTCGAGAACCTCGTCCCAGAGCGGCATTACGGCTTCCTTGAACTCTTCCTGGTCGACTTCGATAATGTTGACGCCCTCTTCCCTCAAAGCATTGAGAGCATCAACTGTCAACTGGGCCCAGGACTTGCGGCCTGCTTCGATGAATGCGGGGAGACACTGGATCAAGATCTGCTTATCGCTGTTGGACAGATTGTCCCATGTCTTCTTGCTGGCGAGAAGTCCTGTGATGTCAATGGTGTGAACGTCCAGAGCATAGTTGGGAGCAACCTCATAGTGCCTCTGTGTGTAGTATGCTCCGGGGTCATTTTCAGCACCGTCGATAACTCCTGTCTGCAGTCCGCTGTAGACTTCACCGTATGCCATGGGGACTGCTTTTCCTCCCATCATGTTAACCAGGTCGATGTATACCTTGTTCTCCATGACCCTGATCTTCTGGTCTTTCAGGTCT
>JAKPFY010000107.1 GCA_029551185.1 Bacillota bacterium | reverse complement strand
CCTGTAATGCACGGCAAATCGGCTCGACTCCGTAATCTGTCTTGTGTTCATCGATAAATGTGACTACTTCTTCAAGCGGTCGAGCTCCGCCTGGGCGAAAAAAGCAGCTGCTTTGCGTATGATTTCATTGGCACGGCGCAGCTCTCGGTTCTCCCGCTCCAACTCCTTCATGCGATCACGTTCCGCGCTGGTCATTCCGGGACGTATCCCTTGATCTCTTTCAGCTTGCCTAATCCAAGTCCTAAGAGTCTCAGGTGTACAACCAATCTTAGAGGCTATGGAGTTAATAGCAGCCCACTCAAGAGGGATATTCCTTCTCCTGTTCAAATACCATACGAACCGCCCGTTCCTTTACTATGTGTGAGTACCTGATTTGTGTTTTCATGGCTTCCTTCTCTTGAAGAATTTTACTCTCCGTTAGTCCCGGGGCGGTTCAACTGGGCTGACGTTGCCATTTGCGAGAATAATCACTTGACTGTCGATTAAAGGATCTGTATGATAAAATACAAGCGTGAACAAAAACGCATAGCAATATAAAAAACGAAGAAGATAACGAAACAATAAAGGAAATTTGTGCCAACATTCTGGCAGTTGAGGGAGTTTTTGATAAATCTTTTGGAGGATTAACACTATGAATGAGGTGATTTTTACGGTGGTGGAGAAGGAGGCTAAGGAATTGTTGGAAGAGATTTTGGGAGGAAACAACGGATGAAAGATGCACAAAAACCAGACCATGTGAGCCTAACTACTCTTATCGGGCGTCTTAGGGAGGGACGTTACGTTATACCTGACTTCCAGCGTGAGTTCGAGTGGAAGCCCTCGGACATCCGGGAGCTTATGCGCTCGATCTTTCTTGACTACTATATTGGAAGTCTTCTCCTCTGGAAGGGCAAGAGTGAGAGTTTTGATGCACTGGCCTGCGAACCACTCTATGGCTTCAGTGGCAAGGGCGAGCCCACACACATAGTGCTAGATGGTCAGCAGCGGCTTACTGCGATGTACTATGCCTTTATGGCGCCCGATGTTTCAGCACCCTCCCGCCAGAACCGCTTCCTCTACTTTATCCGGGTAGACAAGTTTATGGAAGAAGAGTATGACGAAGCTTTCGACTACGACTGGACGAGGCGGGGCGTGAACCTCCTCGCGGACCGCGCTGCTCAGTTCGATACTCACATGTTCCCACTCGCGGTGGTGGGTAGTGGTGGCTGGGATTTGCCCAACTGGGTACAGGATTACGAAAAGCACTGGCGGCAGAAGGAAACAAGTGCCCGTGAGGTCTGCAACGATAGAGAGGCCACGGTTGCTGCTCACTATGCGGAGAATGCGCGCCGCTTCGGCGAACATCTGAAGTCCATTACCGAACAGTACCAGATTGCCTACATTGAACTCGACCGAGACCTCGAGCTTGACAAGATCTGTGATATCTTCACTCAGATCAATAGTCGCGGTATTCGCCTCGATGTCTTCGACCTGATGAACGCACTTCTTAAGCCCAAGGGACTACAGCTCAAGCACCTTTGGCACGAGGCAGCCGCGCGTCTCGACTTCGTCGATACAGAGCGCATGAATGTCTATATCCTTCAGGTGATGTCGATCCTGCGCCAAGCCTACTGTTCGCCAAAGTATCTTTACTACTTGCTTCCCGGGCAGACGAAAAAGGTGCGGGAGCCAGACGGTTCGCTGCGCAAAGAGGTGCTTGTCCCGAACATTGCAGCATTCGAAGAGCTTTGGCATGAGGCCGTAAATGCACTGTCTCAAGCGATCGACCTTCTGCGCCACCCTCAGGAGTTTGGCGCCATTTCTTCGGAGTATTTGCCCTATGTCTCTATTCTGCCAGCCTTTGCGGCGTTACAAGTTGCTGCCCGTAACCTGCCACCAAACCGGCAGCTCGAGGCTCAGCGCAAGATCCGGCACTGGTACTGGGCGAGCGTGTTCACCAACCGCTACTCGGGTTCGGTAGAATCCACAAGCGCGCGGGA
>JAKPFY010000074.1 GCA_029551185.1 Bacillota bacterium | reverse complement strand
GTCATTGTTTGTGGCGTTCATGTTCTTTAGAAGTGACAGTTGGTCATTTGCAAATATCTCAGGCAGCGGTGGTTGGTTCCCGCTGGGAAGTAGAGGTATTTTCATTGCTATGGCCGTATTCTCTTTGAAGTTCATTGGCTTTGAATTGACGCCCACCCTTGCTGAAGAGATGAATTTCCCCATTAAAAACATATGGAAGGTTGTTATGGGGGCTTTATTCATCCCGGCAATCCTGTATTGCATCGTCGTGTTGGCAATCGGCGGAATGGCACCCTGGCACTCAATAGCAGATATGATCATGCCCGAGCCGGAAATTATAAGGAACGTGGGACTCCCGGCATTTGTCAGCTTCATTGCGATTATTTCAGGCCTTCTACATGCACTGACAACTCTCATGGGATTCTGGACGTCATCAGCCCGGGTAATCTATGGAGCAGCCCAGCTCAATCAATTACCAAAACAGCTCATGAAACTGAACAAACATGGGCAGCCCGTCATATGCAATCTGGTTGTGCTGTTCTTCGGTATCTTCTTCTGCCTGTTTACCGGCGACAATTGGGTGCAGTATATCTATGCTGTGTCCTGTATTGCTGCGGGATTAGTGTATGGGATTGTCTGTGTGGATGCAATAATCTTGCGCAATAGGTACCCACATTGGGAACGTCCCTTCGTTTCCCCCGGTGGCAACCTATTGTTCGGAATCGGCATATTAACGTCCGCATGGATTGTCGTGGGATCCTGTCTTGAGATGCCTCTTGGCGGTTATATTTCGCTAGCCATCTACCTTGCCATCGGCGCACTGATATTTGCAGTAATGAACTCCTTACGCAAAAAGAATCCTGAGGAGTATGCACTTATCACCCTTACGCCGGACGACGTCAAGAAAATGGCCTAAGTGTAGAATCCTAACGAGAAAGCATAGAAGTCTAAAGGACAAAAATGTAGAGAAAACAAAAACATGATTAAAGTCTGAAAAGAACGATAAGGGGATCAAGTAAGGGATAAATCGATCGGGTAGGAGGCTGGTCGTTAATCGGCCAGCCGACCTCCAACCAGCACCGTACGTACAGTTCGGTATACCGCGCTTCCAGATTTTACACCTACGAGGCAAGATAAAGCTCTTTAAGGCTAAGGCAACCGGCTTTCTTGAAGGCTTCATTCAGCATCGCCCGGGTTAATATCCAGCTGCCGGCTACGCGCCAGTAGCCTAGTCTTGTATTTGCCCATTGCCACGCCTGCCGGTCCGGTATCCCTGCCTTCTTCAGATTTTCGTACCTCGTCCGTACTCTCTTCCAACGCTTCCACGTTATCATTCTCAGCCGACGTCTCAACCATTGGTCGAGTGTTTCCATGAGTTGCTTCATATCCGCCAGTTTGAAGTAGTTGACCCAGCCACGTATTATGTGGTTGAGCTTCGCTTTACGGCTCTCGACACTCATCCCGCTGCTGCGCCCTGTCACTTCCCGAAGCTTGTCTTTTAGCTTCCTGACGCTTTTCGGGTGAACTCTCAGCCGTCCTTCTCCTCGGTAGATATAGAATCCGTATCCCAGAAATCTCACGTCTCTTATGTCTGCGACTTTTGTCTTCTCCCCCGGTTCACCTTAAGGAACAGTTTCCCTTCAATGTATGGGATGATGTTCTCCAGCGTCCTTTGCGTCGCTTTCCTGCTTCTGCAGAATATCATCATATCGTCTGCATAACGCACAGAACGGTGCCCCCGCCGTTCTAACTCATGGTCGCATTCGTTCAGCAT
>JAKPFY010000069.1 GCA_029551185.1 Bacillota bacterium | reverse complement strand
GCTGTATATGATAGGCGCGGGCTTTAAGTTATGGAGGTAAACGAGTATCCCGGCCAACTGCCTGGCCCACTTAACGGCCGTCTCCTCGTTTACCGCTTTTCTGATTTCCAGCAGTTTTTGCAGGTTTTGTCCCTCAAAATAGTCTTCGATAATGTAGATTCTGGTGTCGGATTTTATAACATCGACGATACGAGGCAGGTTTGGATGATTCAAGCGCTTCAATATCTCCGGTTCAACCAGCAACCCCGAAGGGCTACCAGGCCTGTGTTCGATTTCCTTGATGGCCCACTTATTGCCTACGTTAACGTTCTCAGCAAGGTAGACCCGCCCCATGCCCCCTTTGCCCAATAGCTGTAATATTCGGTATTTTCCAAAGGCAATCTCACCTGTCTTCAGCATGAGATCTAACCTCACTTTGCAGGTTTTGAGGCTTCGCCATCCGGTCAGTTTTTACATGATTCGGGGTTGGCACCGCAGGAGCAAGGACTTGAGTCTCGATGAATTGCTCCAATAACAACGTCGTGTCAGCACCTGCTTGATGATCATGAAGCGTTTTCGTAGCAGGGTAAGGTTCTTGGGAAGGAATAATGGGGTAAGCCGGAAGGGTTACCTTTTCACTGGCGCCTGCTGCCAGCCTCTTTATCGTCCGGAGGTCTTGGGCCACGGCATCGACCTCATTTAATTCCCGTTCACGCCTGTGTTTCACATATAGGACGATTGCAGCGACTAAGCCCGTTACTATTAGCACAAGGCCGCCGAGAATATACAGGTATGAAATGAGGTAGGTCCGTATATTTTCGCCTAAAGACATATGTATGGTTGCAATGCTAGAAACGTCCGCTCCCACGTCTATTCTCCCCTGATAGCTAAATGCTCTTTGCCAATACACCCCTGCTCAACACAGCCAGTTCCACACGCTGTATGCTGTATTCGATACCCGTATTCGTAATCCTTTCATCCTCTACATCTTTTTTCTAAGGAAGATATTAACATTTCTTCGGAAACAATCTTGGTCCGGCGCCCCGGGCAGCAGAGGGCAAGCACGTTGAGACTGACCACGTGACAAGAAGGAGATCCGGCTGCAGAAGCACTCTGAGCAACCTAACCCCAAAAATCCTCATCTTCGCTGCGAAATGATGCATGAAACCCCCGATGATCCGCATCGGCTTCACTCAACGCCAGCCCAAGTAATCCAGCATATACCCCACCCCAAAACAAAACCTGCCGATGTACGCGCGTCTGACCACTTATCCGCGCCTAATTGATTCTCGTTGTATTGTAGCTCTTCATTGTCATGGAAATAAATAGCACAACAGTAACAAATCGATCACATGATTGCCTCCCGTACCCTTTCTATCCGGAGCGAAATCCCGCAAAATGAAATCAGTTTGTTATTAGCGGACCTGTATGTCCAAAAGGGAGATAACCAAAAAGCACTGGCGATCATAAGCGGTTTAATTACACGGGATCCGGATCAATCATTAGCATATAAAGTATTGGAAGGCATGTACGCAAACCGCTGGCAAGAACTAATGGATCTGGGAGACGAGTATACTGCCCAGAACCAGCCCAAGGTAGGCGAGTTATTCAAGTTGACCGCATTGTATAACTTGGGCCGCTACCAGGAGATAGTAAACCAATATGAGCCCTTGCCCGAGGAGCTAAAGGATAGCGTTCAAGCCAAGTTGATATTAGCCCAGTCCTATATTAAAGTGGGGCAGCAAAAGCGGTCTGCAGACCTCGTGAAGTCAATAAATGCCGAAAACATCAAGGATGCTGGAATGTTTGCTGCTCTAGCTGACTACTACGTCGAGGTCGGAGAAGATACAATTGCCCGTAAGCTAGCCATGGAAGGGATAAATACAGATGAAACGGTAATAGACAACTACCTGATACTGTATAGAAGTTATGAAGGCGAAGACGAAGTCAAGGCCAGGGTATGGCTTTTCGAATACTTGTTGAAGAGTGTTCACGGCACCGCTCAGGCAATAGACGAACTCTTCGCAGCGGGAACCAGCTTAGCCAAAAAAATAAGGCAGTCGGTTATTACCTGCCCCCTGAGCCGATGGTCGCAAAATGACAAATCATCGGCTCACTCGTCTGCGCAATGAATATGCCTAATTACCTCAAATCTACTATACCTTGATGCACCTTTATCCGGCCTATTCGCTCCAGCTAAAAGTATACGTGCTCCCGTCATACTTCACATAATAACTGGAATTGCTCTTATCTACCGCTTTCCCGGTTATGTCAGCATCCTCATAATCCGTATCCTCTATCTCGGATTCAATCTTCGATTTTACAGCCTTCAGGAAGGATTTCAGCCTGCTCTGGGAAAGCTCTGTCAGTTTCTCGTATTCATCAGCACCGCTGAAGCTAAAGGTAGCCTTATACACTAGGTCATCTTCATCACCACTCAAAGTGAACGTAATCCTTATGCCGTCGTCACCGAAATAATCATCACCTGCATCTTCGAAATAATCGTCAAGCCTGTCTTCGATATCGTCCAAGGAAACGTCGTTTTTGTCCTTGAGTTCCTCTATCTCGTCCTCAAGATCGCTGATTCTGTTCTTCAGCGTTGTATTCTCATTGGTTAAAGAAGTGTTTTTGCTCTCCAAATCCCTTACCTTACTCTGAAGCTCGGCTATCTGCGCCTGATATTGAGTTAATTGCTGTCTCAGGGCAGTTTCGGTAGAGCTTGCTTTATCTG
>JAKPFY010000041.1 GCA_029551185.1 Bacillota bacterium | reverse complement strand
GCAGTTATCAAGACTTATTACGCTGACAAAGCCGGCATAGACCCGGATAAGATCGTGTCTGTTTCGGTAATGCCGTGCACTGCCAAGAAGTTCGAATGCGCAAGGCCTGAAATGAATTCGTCAGGGCAAAGGGATGTAGATATTGTTCTGACCACGAGGGAACTTGCTCGTATGATTAAGCAAGCAGGCATTAGGTTCCAGGATCTGCCTGACGAAACGTTTGACGCTCCCCTTGGAATATCGACCGGAGCGGCGACGATATTTGGTGTCACAGGCGGTGTCATGGAGGCCGCGCTTCGTACGGTGTATGAGATTGTGACGAAGAAACCCCTTGCCAAGATTGAGTTTTCTAAAGTCAGGGGGATGGATGGAATAAAGGAAGCCTCCATAGATCTAGGCGACAGAAAGGTTCGAGTGGCTGTGGCTCATGGCCTGAGCAACGCAAACAAGCTCTTAGAGCATATTAAGGAAACCGGAGAACACTATGACTTTATTGAAGTTATGGCGTGTCCCGGCGGCTGTATCATGGGTGGAGGCCAGCCGAGGTCACTGGATCCTGACATTGCTGTCAAAAGGGCAGCTGCGCTTTACGCTGAGGATAGGGGTATGGAGATGCGTAAATCCCATGAAAATCCTGCAGTTGCGCGTCTCTATGAGGAATTCCTGAAGAAACCCGGTAGTGATATAGCCCATAGGTTGCTGCATACAACCTACGAAAGTGTAGATAAGGCTGCCGCGGTCAGTCGGAAGGAGGCTATGTAAGATGGTATCTGGCGCTCAAGCAAAGCGTCCCAAACCGGAATCTCAAATCGGAGAATGCAAGTGTCATGGGAAACTACCTGATGACAGATTTAATAAGCTCTATGACATAATCGAAGAACACAAGGGCACACCGGGCTCACTTATTCCTGTGCTTCACGAAGCCCAGCAGCTCTTCGGGTGTCTTCCTGAAGACGTTCAGCAATTTGTTGCAAAAGGCCTGGGCGTGCCGGAAAGTGAGGTTTACGGGGTAGCTACCTTTTACTCGCTGTTTTCCCTAAAACCAAAGGGCAGGTGGACAGTGAACGTCTGCCTTGGGACAGCATGTTACGTGAAGGGGGCAGCTGATTGCCTCGAGGCCTTGAAAAAGGAGCTCGGTGTCGACATCGGTGGGACAAGCGAAGACGGTCTGTTCACTCTGCAGGGAGTGCGCTGTGTAGGAGCGTGTGCCTTAGCTCCTGTTGTTGTAATTGACGACACTGTCTACGCAAAGGTTAAACCTGAGGATATCAAGGGAATCCTTGCTGAATATAAAGAGGCTCACTCTACTGAAGCCCATGCTTCGTAGCGTGACATAGGTTTGATAAACCGACCGACGAGCGACCCAAAATCCCATACTTCCCATAACTCATTGATCCCATATGGTACGTGGAGCGCTCTAGCTGTGGAGCTGGGGCGCTCCACTTGCTTTCGCATAACAGTTCAGCGTGTTACCTCGAAACCTTCAAGGATGATTGCTATCTGCAAAATCCAAAACCGCAAAAGCCTGCATTTTAAGAAAGCAAAAGAAGGATTCCGGGCGGATGTGGCGAATAATACAACCGGTTGCATTAATTGCTGTACAAATAAGCGAAATAGCTGATAAACGCGATGTAATATGAAAAACAATCGTTTGATATGCTAGGAGAGGTTGCAATGAGACCAACGCTTCAAGATATGGCAAATATCCTAAATTTATCTAAATCCACAGTATCACGGGCCTTGGCAGGTGATTCCCGGGTTGCGGAGGCTACTCGCACCAAGGTTGTGACTTTGGCTGAACAGATTGGCTACAGGCCTAACCCTATCGCGCAAGGCCTCGCTACCCGGCGGACGAATATTATCGGTCTTGCTGTGCCGTACGCTCCCAGGTCTCTTTCTGATCCGTTTTACTTGGAATTTTTAGGGGCAGCCGGAGATACGGCAATGAAGTATGGGTACAGTCTTTTGCTTTCTGCAGCTGAACGTGAAGGATCAGGCGGATATCGTTCACATATGGAGCTTGCAAACTCAGCGCGTGTTGATGGCATGATTCTGACTGAACCAAGGGTTCTTGACGAGCGCATAGAGATACTGAAGAAAATGGATTTGCCTTTCGTGTTTCTTGGGATGGTAGAAGACCCGGATGTATCGTGGGTGAGCGGAGAAAACACACGTGGGGCGGCCTTCGCTGTTGCTCGTCTCATTGAGCTCGGGCATAGAAGGATAGCGTGTATTACCGGACCTTCGGACCAGACTGCTTCAAAAGCCAGATTCAAAGGATACAGCGTAGCCTTGGCAGAAGCCGGCATACCCCTTGATCGCAATATCGTTGCTTCCGGTGATTTTACGCAAACCGGCGGGTATCAAGCTATGAAGGCTGTTCTCGAACATGAAAGTGACATCTCTGCGGTATTTGCGTGCAATGATGTTATGGCCTTTGGTGTGATGCGAGCCTTACGCGAAGCCGGACTTGCAATTCCGAATGACGTTTCAGTCCTGGGTTTTGATGGGATACCTTTTGCCGAGTACATGGATCCGCCCCTTGCTACTGTAAGACAGCCTATCTTAGAGCTGGGAAGGACCATTGTGGAAATCTTAGTTGAGCAAATGAACGGGAAGAATAAGTGCCCAATCCATAAGGTGTTGAATGTAGAGTTTCAACCGGCTGGGTCTATCGCACCGCCTTCTTGGATATCCAGGGAGGCCTCCACCTGTGTGAGCGGTGCGGTCTGATTTTGTGCATACGGTACGTATCGGCAATGTCCAACTCTCACTATAGTTGAGATAGGGGGTGGCTGCCAGCTAATATTATCGTAATACTCTGTCTTAGGTTAGGCGAAGATTTTGTCAGCGTGCCAAAGAGAACTTAAGGAAACTGCTGAAACGGAGGGATTGTTGTGAGGCGAAATATACTTGTTCTGCTCCTCGTTGTCCTGGTTGCAATCTGCAGTCTGCCTGGAATAGCCGCTGAGAAGAAACTTACCGTGATTAGTGGATGGTCAGGGCCTGAGATGGACGCGTTTATGCCGGTTCTCTCTGCCTTTGAAAAGGAAACCGGTATCAAGGTGGACTATCAGATCTACAGAGCGGAAGACTTGGCTGTCTTGCTTCCTGCTCAATTCGACGCGAAAACTGCACCTGCTGATGTTATCTTCATGTGGGCATGGTTTATTGCCAAACACGCCCAAGAAGGGCATGTCCTTGACATGACCGGATATTTGAACGAAGCTGACTTTATTTCCGGCGCCTTGGATCCTGTTAAGGTCGGAGATAAACTATATGGCGGAGTGTATACAGGTAAAGTGAAACCCGGGTTCTGGTATAGAAAGTCCTTCTTCGAGAAGCATGGGCTGTCAGTGCCGAAAACTTGGACCGAATTCACGGCGCTATGCAGCAAAATACAGAGAATTCCCGGAATCAAAGCTGCAATTGCCAGCGGAAACGGAGTCGGCTGGCCGCTTTCAGACATCACTGAGCACTTTATTGCCACTTATGCCGGGCCTGATGTGACCCATGCGCTAATCGACAAGAAGATATCGTGGCAAGATCCGGTTGTTGCCTCCATGTTCAAGGATAAGCTTGTCCCCCTTCTGAAAGCGGGCTATTTCAGCGAGCCGATAGAATGGACCATGGCTCTTGATCTCTGGTGGGGCGGAGACTATGGACTTTTCTTTATGGGCAGCTGGATTACAGGCATGGTGGAAGACCCGGATGATCTCGGCGTATTCTCGTTGCCTGAGTGTAAAGGTATAGTGTTTGCGCCTGACTATGCTTTTGCTCCGGCCTATACAAAGTATCCTGAAGAAGCCCGGCGTCTCCTGGCGTTCCTTGCCACGAAGGGACAGGAGATTCAGGTGGCTGAAGGCGGTCATATCTCCACATATACAAAGGTTCCCCTAAGCGCATATCCGGCTGTTGATCGGGAAGTTGCTGCGCTTCTTGATGGTGTTGTCGCACTGCCTGACCTGGATGACACCATAGGCGGCGAGTGGCAACCTGCTTTCTGGGATCAACTCAAACTGCTCTGGGTGAGCCCGGGAAGAGTGGACGAAGTTTTAGAGACACTACAGCGTAAGGCTAAGTAGAGACAGTCAGATAAGCTCCGGGGCGATATGTGAGGAATGATGGAAGGTTGCTCCGCCCCGGAGCGCCCCAAGTACCGGTTTCAAGAACCTGTCCGGGAGGTGATAGTGTGGGGCAGACTCGAGGCAGGATCTTTTTTTTCTTGCCTGCGCTGATTCTACTGGCAACTTTCGTGGTTTACCCGGTGATAAACACGGTGTGGCTGAGTTTTCAAACCCCTGAGGGCGAGTTCGCGTTCTTCAAAAACTACGTCCGGATACTTTCTGAACCTGAGATAGTTGACTTGCGAGGGTTTAAGAGGGGTTTCCCATACGGCGCCTTGATTCACAACATTATATGGATTGTCATTCACTTGCCTCTTACTGTTATGCTGGGCCTCATTCTTGCCGTAATACTCAGAGATGTCAAGGGGGGCGCGGTAATCAAGTCTATTATCTTTCTGGGAATGGTCACTCCTATGGTTGTCGGAGGCATTATCCTGAGATTTCTGTTTGACGGGAGCGTAGGGATACTCCCTTCGTTCCTCAGTCTGTTCGGTGTCGCAAAACGAACCTTGACCGCTCACCCTGACACTGCTCTGTTTGCGTTAATACTTGGGTCTCTGTGGTTATGGACCCCGTTTAGCATGGTTTTATACTCTGCAGGCCTTGAGACCATTCCTGATTACGTCTATGAAGCTGCTGTAATTGATGGGGCCTCTCCCTTAAGAATTTTCTTTATGATTACTGTTCCTCTCCTGAAGCCTGTTACCGGTGTTGTGGTTACTATGACGTTCCTCTGGGTTCTGAAGATCTTCGATATTGTTTATGTGGCAACAATGGGTGGGCCGGGAGGCTCGTCCAATGTATTGGCTTTGCAGATGTATATGTATGCATTCCGTGAGTTTAATGCAAATGCTGCAGCGGTTGTGGCCACATTCCTGATGCTAATCGCGTTAGTCGTATCGATTCCTACATTCAGGGCCTTAAGGGGGGATGAGTCTTGAGAATGGCAGGACGAAGCAAATCCGGAACCTTCATGCTTCACTTAGTTGCCTGGCTTATAGCACTTATTTGGTTGATTCCGTTCTTAGGCGTGTTTATGGCCTCAATTAGGCCTCTGTCTGAGATTAGTCGCGGGTGGTGGAGGTTTGACTCTTTCACTCCCACCCTTAAGAACTACGTGGGTGCATGGAATCATCCTGCTGCGCCCATATCCCGTGGGATGATAAACTCCTTAAGAGTTGCTGTTCCGGCTACGATACTCCCTGTTCTTGCTGCATCTGTTGCAGCATATGGGTTTGCTAGGTTTTCATTCCGTGGCAGGGATTTCCTGTTCATGCTTATCGTGGCATTGATGACTCTTCCGCAGCAGATGATAGCGGTACCGCTTTTTCGGATCATGAATAAGCTGGGAGCGGTTGACTCATATACCGGACTTATGGTGGTCCACTCCGCCTGGGGCATTCCGTGGATTCTCTATTTTATGAGGAACTACTTCAGCACCTTGCCTATTGAGATCGAGGAAGCTGCGAAAGTGGACGGCGCGTCCGACTGGAGGATTTTCCTCCAGATAGTTATGCCAATGGCTCTCCCTGCTGTTGCGTCATCATCAGTGCTGCAATTTATGTGGGTTTGGAGTGATTTCTTTCTCGCGTTGATCCTGATATACTCACCTACAAAACTCCTTGCCACCCAGCGCGTGCCTCTGCTCCGTGGCGTGTACCACGTGGATTGGGGTGTTCTCGCTGCAGGGAGTATCATTGTGATGACTGTGCCTATCATCGTGTTTGCTCTGATGCAGAGGTACTACATTCGCGGCATGGTCGGATGGGTGTCGAAGTAATGATATGAAGAATTCCTTAGGGGGGTGCTGCACATGTTTCGTGAAGTGGAATTACCGGAGAAGCAGCTAAAGGATCAATCACCATATGCAGGAGAAGAGGCAATAAGAGAGATTAAACAACTGGCCCAAGGTATGGAGAATCTGCGTGTGCTCCATGTCAACTCCACTTCCTATGGGGGCGGAGTTGCCGAATTGCTCTATACCATTGTTCCCCTGACGCGTGACGCAGGTCTCGATGCCAGGTGGTATGTTATGGACAATGTGCCTCCTGAGTTTTTTGAAGTCACGAAGAAGATTCATAATTCACTGCAAGGTGCAGAGACTCCGTTAACTGATAATGAATGGAAGCTGTACGAGGACATTAATATGAGATTTGCTGCGAGCTTTCCGCCCGGCCCGTGGGATGTGGTGATAATTCATGACCCTCAGCCTCTGGCTGTCCTGACTTTTTTGGACGGTGTTCCGGAAAGCCGAAAACCTGCTGTTGGCCGATGGTTTTGGCGTTGTCATATCGACTTGTCCACACCTTTGATGTCTACGTGGCAGAAAGTCGCAAGCCATTTGAACAGGTTTGACTGTGCAATCTTTACAAGTCGGGAATATGTGCAAGAGGAGGTTAAGATACCGGTTTGCGAAATCACGCCGTCTATAGACCCCACCAGTCCGAAGAACTTAGCCATTTCCGATGAGGAAGGGAGAAGGATAATAGCTTCTTTTGGCATAGATCCCAAAAGACCTCTTATGGTGCAGGTTTCCAGGTTCGATCCGTGGAAGGATCCCTTTGGTGTTGTAGACGCTTATTCCATGGTAAAGCGGAAAACGCCCGACCTGCAGCTGGCTATGGTCGGTTCCATCGCGCACGACGATCCCGAAGGGATTGAGCTGCTAAGAAAGTTGAGGAAGTTGGCTGAACATGATCATGATATCCACGTGCTTTCAAACGAGGACGGTGTCGGCGCGCCTGAGGTGGCCGCTTTCCAGCAATTAGCCACTGTGGTTGTTCAAAAATCCGTCCGAGAAGGTTTCGGCCTCACCATAACTGAGGCAATGTGGAAGATGAGGCCTGTTGTGGCAGGGGCTGCTACCGGTTGCAAACTGCAGATTACAGACGGCGTTGACGGTTATATTATAAACAGCACAAAAGAATGCGCTGAAAGGGTTTGCGAGATACTCAAGAATCCGGAGCTTGCTGCAAAGCTTGGACGCGAGGCCCGCGAGACTGTGAGGAGGAAGTTTCTTTCCACACGTCATGTGGCCAACTATCTTAAGCTTTTTGCCAGGCACAAGTAATGTGCCGGTGTTTAAAATGTAGGCAGGAATAAAGTCTACCCCGAGGTTTGCCTTGATAAGAGAGAAAGCGACATGTGGTTTTTGAGACCTTGTCCTGTTTTCGACCAATGAGACTCGCATAAGTGGTGGAAAATAGGACATCTTTTTTCCGAGCGACAATCTTATTACCCCGTATCATAACTCAAGATGGAAAATAACAGTTCTTGAGTTAGGGGGAAAGATTTGCTACAATTGGAACAACATAAGTTCCAAAAGGAGCTCTTAAAACATGGAATTCGGCGAGAAATTCGGCAAGTCCGCTTTGACTTTTGATGACATACTCCTAGTACCCGGGTATTCTGAAGTTCTGCCTAGGGATGTGGATATATCCACAAAGCTGACACAGAGAATCGCTCTCAATGTGCCTTTAGCAAGCGCAGCTATGGACACTGTTACAGAATCCAGGCTTGCCATTGCCATAGCACGTGAAGGCGGTATCGGTGTCATCCACAAGAACATGTCCATTGAGATGCAGGCGGGTGAAGTTGACAAAGTAAAGCGCTCAGAACACGGGGTTATAGTTGACCCCATACATTTAGGCCCTGATGACCTTATTTCTGACGCATTGAAGATAATGGAGACTTATCATATTTCGGGCGTTCCTATTACAAAGAATGGCAAACTTGTAGGAATCCTTACCAACAGGGATCTCAGGTTCGAGACTAACTTTGATCAGCCCATAGAGAACCTGATGACTAAGGAGAACCTGATCACAGCTCCTGTAGAGACTACTCTTGAGGAAGCGAAGGCTATTCTTCAAAAGCACAAAATCGAGAAGCTCCCCCTGGTGGATGAGAATCAGACGCTAAGAGGGCTTATTACTGTCAAGGACATTATGAAAGCGAGGCAGTTTCCTAATTCATCAAAAGATGAACGGGGGCGGCTTCGTGTAGCTGCTGCAGTCGGGGTTATCGGTGCTTTGGAACGGGCAGGCGCCTTGGTTGACGCCGGTTGTGACCTTCTTGTTGTAGACACCGCCCATGGGCACTCAAAAACTGTTTTAGACACAGTCCGGCTCCTTAAGAAGAATTTCAGGGATGTAGATGTGGCTGCAGGCAACATAGCCACTGCTGGGGCGGCTCTTGCTCTTATTGAGGCAGGGGCTGACGCTGTTAAAGTGGGAGTCGGGCCCGGCTCTATCTGCACTACAAGGGTAGTCGCGGGAATAGGAGTACCGCAAGTAAGCGCTATCTTTGAGTGTGCCAGAGTCGCCAAGCGGTACGGAATACCTGTCATAGCAGACGGTGGAATCAAGTATTCAGGAGACGTGGTAAAGGCGATCGCCTGCGGCGCCGATGTGGTGATGATTGGCAAATTGTTTGCAGGGACAGAGGAGAGTCCCGGAGAAAGAGTTCTTTACAAGGGTAGGAGCTTCAAGGTCTATCGAGGTATGGGATCAGTCGAAGCAATGAAAGCCGGTTCAGGTGATAGGTACTTTCAGGATCCTCGACATAAACTGGTTCCTGAGGGCATTGAGGGCATGGTTCCATACAAGGGGTCGCTTGCAGATACTGTCTACCAGCTTATAGGCGGATTGAGAGCAGGTATGGGCTATTGTGGGACGAAAAATATCGAGGAGCTCCAAAAAAACACCGAGTTTGTAAGAATGACCGGCGCAGGCCTGCGTGAAAGCCACCCTCATGATGTCGTCATAACCAGGGAGGCGCCGAACTATAGCTTGGCAGACACGGATTCAGACGAGATATTGTAGGGTCAAGATTCATGGAGTGTCATTACAAAACAGTAAAGAAAGGGGCGGATACAAGTGTTAAAGAGCCACAGCAAATGGCCGGTCATGGCAGTCGCGTTGTTTGTTCTCTTGACTGTTTCGCAGATAGGAGTTGCTGCTGACGAGCCGCCGATTAAGCTCTTTATCAATCCGAACCCAAGTCCGGAATTCAAAGCCGATATCTGGGTTGATAAAGGACAAGGGGCTACTTATTACCCCGGTGATCCCATAGATGTCTATTACAAATCCACCAAAGACAGTTATGTCTATATCCTTAATATCGATGCTGCTAATCGCTCCAGGTGGTTGCTTCCCAGTCAATGGTTTCCCAACAACTATGTGAGGGCCAACAGAACGTATGTGCTTCCTAACATGCAGGTAGAATCGCCTTCCGGAACAGAGTACTTGATAATCTTCTCATCAACGGAGCCACTTTCCCTTCCATATCTTGAAGAATCCCTCAGGTCAGGGAAGGAGACATCATTTATCGAAGGTGAAGCGAACATAGTCCTCGGCGCCATTCAGGCAAAGATAAGGATAGCGCCTCAGCGAAACTGGGTAAGCTCAAATACATACTTTTATGTCGGCGGAGGTTATGCGATACCTGTTCCGCAACCGCCGGCGCCTGTCTTGCCTCCTGCGCCAAGGTACGCTGCGATAAACGTATCGACGAGCCCTTCTAAGGCCAGGGTGTTTTTGGATGGAGTGGAGCGGGGCACATCGCCTATTCTCATGAAAGACGTTCCGCTCGGAACACATGAAGTCACAGTAATATTGCCCGGTTACTACACATACACGCGGAAGTTCGAAGTCAACCATGTGCAAACCTATTATGTCAGCACTACACTGAAACGGATACAATAGAGGGAAACTTGTTACAAGAGGTTTCTCTAAGTGAAATCCAAGCCCAGGTTCTGCCGGTGTAAGCAGGCCTGGGCTTGCTGCTTTCCTGTCCGGGCGGCACAGGGTAGCACTGCCGCGACTTGCTTTGCCAGACCGGCTTAGGCTGTCGGTTTGCCGGGTTTCCTCGGACAATCGGGCTATGGCAGGCATGTTTCGGGGATGGTATAATATTAGGGCACACGGTGTCCCTGTAAGGCATAAGGTATCCGTGGGAATTCTTGTAAGACTGGTGGGGTTGCTCGGTGCAAAGTGTCGATATCTCCCATGTAGCTGAACATGTAGGTGAAGAAGTCAAGGTTCGGGGCTGGCTGTACAATAAGAGATCCAGCGGATCTGTGGTTTTTCTCATTGTGAGGGACGGGACGGGATTTATTCAAGCAGTCGTCGCAAAAGGCGAGGTCCCGGATGAAGATTTTGAAGCATGTGACAGATTGACTCAAGAGTCGTCACTTGCGGTTCGCGGGATAATCAAGGCTGACAAGAGGGCTCCCGGAGGTTATGAGCTAACTGCAACAGGTGTCCTGCCTTTGCATATTGCAGAGGAATACCCAATATCCCTTAAGAAACACGGGGTTGATTTCCTCATGGACCAGAGGCACCTGTGGCTGCGCACCCCTAGGCAGGCAGCCATTTTAAGGATAAGACATGAAATCATACGCTCAATCCGGGACTTCCTTGACGAGCAGGAGTTTGTTTTGGTTGACGCGCCGATTCTGACACCGTCTGCCTGCGAAGGCACGACTACATTATTTGCCACTGAGTACTTTGATTCCACTGCATATCTCAGTCAGAGCGGCCAGCTTTACATGGAGGCCGCAGCTATGGCTTTGGGAAAAGTCTACTGTTTCGGGCCTGCTTTTAGGGCTGAGAAATCGAAGACCAGGAGACACCTTACAGAGTTTTGGATGGTAGAGCCGGAGATGGCTTGGGTGGATCTTGACGGAAATATGAAGCTTCAAGAAGAGCTGATTTCTTATGTGGTTCAAAGGGTGCTGGAAGAGAGAAGAAATGACCTTATAACCGTGGAAAGGGACACAGGCAGACTCGCTAATATAAAACCTCCGTTTCCGCGGATTTCCTATGATGAGGCTGTTGAGATCCTTATAAAAAACGGCGTCGAGTTTGAATGGGGCAATGACTTCGGAGGCGGGGACGAGACTATCTTAGCCGAGCAATTCGAATTGCCGGTATTTGTCCATAGATATCCCACAGATATTAAGGCTTTCTACATGAAACCAGACCCAAAGAGGCCTGAGGTTTGCCTATCCGCGGATCTCTTGGCGCCCGAAGGTTACGGCGAGATTATCGGCGGCGGCCAAAGGATTGATGATCCTGAGCTTCTCAGTCTCCGCATCCGGGAGCACGATCTTCCTGAAGAGGCTTACGCATGGTATATGGACCTTCGAAAATTCGGTTCTGTACCTCACTCCGGGTTTGGCCTTGGAATAGAGCGCGCTGTTGCCTGGATATGCGGACTTGATCACATCAGAGAGACAATACCCTTCCCAAGGCTGCTAAACAGGATTTATCCATAAAGGAGGGGTTCGTGTGCCACGTCCTGTTCAGAGTCGTATGACGAATGTATGCAAAGCCTGTTTCATTGCTTTGGTTTTGATTTCGCTTACCCTGTCTTCAGGGGCCTGGGCTGCAGGTCTTCCTGCTCCCGCTGAGGCTCCTTACGGCATTCAGACAAGTTGTGATCCGGAGGCAGGAATTAGCTATTTTCAGTCCGGCAAGTTTGATGAGGCGATAAGGGTTTTCTCGCATCTGGTCGAGAATGAGCCGGAAGGGCCTGAAGCGGACAAGGTATATGCCTGGCTTGGTTATGCCTACTTATGCAGGGGATGGACTTCTGAGGCGAAGGAGGCTTATTCCGAGAGTCTCCGCCTGACAAGGGATTCCATATTGAGGTTCAGGGCATTGTTGGCTCTCGGTCAATTACAGTTGGATACCGGCAACTATGATGAGGCTGTTTCCTTGTTTGACGATGCCCTTAGGATCTGTCAAGGGAAGGAGAAGGCTATAGTCTTTACTCTGATTGGGATCGCAAATTATGAAGCAGGCAGAATTAGAGCGGCGAAAGAGATGTTTCAAGAAGCGCTTAGCGTATCTCCCAATGATCCCGTGCCTGACTATTACATCCAGGTAATAGAGTACAGCGAGAAGAAGAAGAGCGTACTGTTTCCCACGAAGCCTCAGCTAGGTAGGAATGAGGCAGCTGCTAAGAAGGCCGGTGTCGTTGCCTCTGATTTTCAAGGTGTAGTTTTTATCAATTCCGGGGCTAAGTATACGATGACTCCCCATGTCAAGCTGACGCTCGGAACAGACACTGACGTTCCTTTGGAGGGGTTTTTTATCTCTGCAGGAGATGACAGTTTCAGGTGGCATAACTGGCAGTCAATGAATATTGAGTGGAGACTCCGGGGAGAGGAAGACGGGGTAAAGAAGGTCAAAGCAGTCTACTATCGGGAGGGCTTTGATGAAGCGCGAGTCGCTGAAGCCTCCATTGCCTTGGATAGGAGGCCTCCGTGGGGTTCCTTTAAGATCAATGAAGGCGAGAAATATGCCAATAACACCTTAGTAAGTTTGAATTTCAGTGTCTATGACAAGTTAAGCGGCATCGCCGGCATCTGCCTGAGCAACGACGGCACGGCGTGGACTGACTGGATGCCTTACCGGAGTTCCCTTCGCAACTGGCAATTGCCTCCGGGAGACGGCACGAAAAAGGTGTATGCCTGTGTCCATGACGGCGCAGGGAATATATCAGGTGTCATCACCGCTGAAGTCCAGTTGGACACGACTCCTCCCCTGCTTTGGTTCATTGATTTGAAGCACTTAAGTCCTACGTCAGTGGAGATTACATGGGTGACTGATGAGGAATGTGATTCAGCTGTAGAGTTTAGGCTGGACAAGGACAGGAAGAAGACTGTCACCATAAGCGATGACAGGTTTACTACTTTTCATGTAATTCGTCTTAAAGACCTTACACCGTCCACTAAATACCGGTTCAAGGTGCTTTCACGGGATCTTGCCGGGAATCTTTCCGTCTCGCGGGAGTACTCTTTTGAAACGAAAGCCGGGAATTAGACGTAATATGTTCCGGTGATTTGCGGCTATTAAGATGAGGGAGCGAGTAGGCAAATGGCCACACAGAGAATTGGCGAATCGTATGATGTGATCATTATCGGAGCAGGTCCTGCCGGCATATTTTCCGGGCTTGAACTGACTCGGGGGAGGAGCGGGCAAATCAGGGTTGCCATTATTGAGAAAGGCCCTGATATAGATGCAAGAATATGTCCTTCCACTGAGCGGAGTTCATCATGCAGGAGATGCGATCCATGCAGCGTTGTATCAGGCTGGGGCGGAGCAGGCGCATTCAGTGACGGAAAGCTGACCCTATCAACTCAGGTAGGCGGGATGCTGGACATATATACCGGCGAGGCTAAACTAAGGGAGCTTATTAGTTATGTGGACAGGATTTATCTTGACTTCGGCGCGCCGAAAAAGGTATGGGGCGAGGACGAAGAAGCCATACATGAACTGGATCGCAAGGCTATTCTTGCTGAACTCAAACTAATCCCTGCGCCCATCAGACATTTGGGCACCGGGAAGACAAAAGAGATCTTAGAAGGCATGAAGGACGAGCTTAAGCGATCCGCTGACATTATCCTCGGGGAGAGTGCAGAGAGAATCCTGGTGGAAGATAACAAGGTAGTAGGTGTTGAGACGTCAAAAGGCCGTGTGATTAAGGGCTCCTGCGTAATTGCAGCGCCAGGCAGAGACGGAGCGGAATGGTTGTCGGATGAGGCTCACAGACTGGGCTTGTCCATGGCTATCAACCCTGTGGATATCGGCGTCAGGGTCGAGCTTCCGGCTGTGGTAGCAGAGCCTTTAACTGATGTGGCATATGAGTCGAAACTGATTTATCACTCTCGATCCTTTGACGATAAAGTCAGAACGTTTTGCATGTGTCCGTACGGCGAAGTCGTCACTGAGAGCTCAGATGGCCTCATTACAGTTAATGGGCATACCCACTCGGAAAGAAAGACTGAAAACACCAACTTTGCCCTCTTGGTTAGCAAAACTTTTACTGAGCCGTTTAATGACCCTATTGCGTACGGGAAATACGTTGCCGGTCTCGCGAACCTTCTCGGTAACGGAGTAATTGTGCAAAGGCTTGGCGACCTGATAAATGGGAGACGATCCATTAAGGAGAGAATAGCCAAGGGAACGGTCGTTCCTACACTGAAGGACGCTACACCGGGGGATCTCAGCCTCGTCTTCCCGTACAGGCACCTTGTAAGTATCATTGAAATGCTAAAAGCCTTAGATGCTGTGGCGCCGGGTGTCTATGGCCGTAATACGTTGCTTTATGGGGTAGAGGTGAAATTCTACTCATCCAGGCTGTCTGTCACTCGTTCTCTTGAAACCCAAGTCAGGAATCTGTTTGCCATCGGAGACGGCGCAGGCGTTACCCGTGGGCTCATGCAGGCATCGGCTTCCGGTGTCGTAGCTGCCCGTGAAATATTAAGTAGGCTTGACGTCACGAGGTAAGTTCTGCTTGACTTGAGCTTTAGCATATTCTATACTCAAGACACAATCTTTACTTAAAAGGAAATCCATCCAAGAAAAGGCATTAAAATAAAGGGACGAAAGGGGGTCGTCTAAATGATCAGAACTATGCTCGAAGTTGTCGTAAAAGCACGACCCCGCCTTGACTGTTGACTGGAAAATAATGTCATGGTCGCGGGTCAGATACACCCACGACCTTTTGACTATGATAGGCCTGTAATTGCTTGTGTCATTTCAGAGAGCCGTGGGAAATCCTGCGGCTCTTTTTAGTGTGCTGATCCCTTGGATTGCTGCGGGTTTGATATGAGAAAGCGAGGCTTGGTGGAAATGCGATCCGCACTGGAATGTTGTGACGCCAGAAAGGTCTTCTATGTGAAAAGGGAGAGAAAGAACGGCACTGCTCTAAGTCGGCTCTTTGCCATGGCCATACCTAAGTACGAGGCGGTAGAAGCGGTAGACAGGCTCACTTTTGACGTGGCGCCGGGAGAGATATTCGGTATCTTAGGTCCTAACGGATCAGGGAAATCAACTCTGATACGACTGATTTCAACACTGCTTCTACCTGATGAAGGCTGTATTAAGGTTTTCGGATATGATGTGGTCAAGGAGAGGTTTCAAGTCAGGAAGTTAATCAACAGGGTTTCGGTGGACGCTGCCTTTTTCAAAGGGCTCTCCGCGATGGAGAATCTAAGTTATGCTGCGAGACTATACGGTCTTGACAGAAGAACTTGGCAAACTGAGGCCTCCGTCATCCTCGAACGATTAGGCCTTGAAAGCGATAAGCTTTATGAACCACTGGAGGATCTGTCCAGAGGCATGCAGCAGAAAATTGCTGTAGCCAGGGCTTTTCTTACCCATCCCTTGCTGCTCCTCTTAGATGAACCCACCACAGGACTGGATCCTGTATCTAAGAGAGAAGTTCAGGAATTTGTCTTGGAAGAGAGGGAGCGTCACGGGACGACTGTAGTCCTTACTACCCACGATATGCAGGAGGCTGACAGGCTTTGTGACAGGATTGCCGTTATTGACCACGGCAAATTTGTGGCTTTGGACACGCCGGAAGGCCTCAAGTCTCAGGTGTCAACAAATGGTAATTATGTAACATTGGAAGAAGTCTTTTTTGCTCTGACTGGGAAAACATTGAAGGGTCACACGAAATCCGCAAACTGAGACGGAAGTTGATGTGCGCATATATCAATCGGTAGGGAGAGATTGCGCCTATGCTGGAGATTAATAGAGAGCTCCGTAGGAGCTATGCTTTGGTTGAACGAAACTTTAACCTTATAAAGAGATACCTTGGCTGGGAAGTCGTGTTTATGATCTACACAGTCGTGAATACGCTGACAATAGCGTTTATCGGTCTGTCTCCCGATGGTTCAGGCCAAGATAAAGTCCTTTACCTTGTTGTCGGCGCTTTGCTTTGGGGATTCTTGTCCGTCCTGTTCCACGAAGTCGCTGAGTCGGTCCAGTGGGAGCGGTGGGAAGGGACAATAGAGTACTCTTTCATGGCACCTATGCGAAGACTTACATATCTTGTCGGAGTATGTCTGTACGCCGCAGCTTACGGAGCGATAAGGACAGTAATAGTCATGTTTGCCGTGGTGAGTATCTTTGACCTGGATCTCGGATCCGCAAACCTTCTTGCTGGGCTTGTTGTGCTCCTTCTCTCGAGCCTGTCCTTTATCGGGGTAGGACTTATGGCTGCCGCACTTCCCTTGATGTCCGCTGAGAAAGGGTCGCAAGCAGCGCATATATTGGAAGCTGCTATCCTGTTGGTCTCAGGTGTATATTACGATGTGAGCGTGTTGCCGGCATGGATGCAAAAACTGTCTGTGATATCACCTGCTACCTACACATTGAGGGCTGCAAGGGCAGCGTTTCTTGATGCAGCGTCTTTCTCTGACATAAGGAATGATCTCGTAATTCTCTTGGCCACCGGAGTAGTCTTGATTCCCTTGGGACTGGCAGTTTTCAACCAGGCTGAGCTTTGCGCGATGCGCACCGGGAAGCTGAAGCGGAGTGGCTGACAATCATTTTTCTGTCATTGATGGCCTATAGGGCTTGTGCTATAATAACTAATTGGCGAGGTTGCAGTTGTGGACTGCGTAAGCCGATAGGGAGGTGGACTTGTTGAAGAAGGGAATACATCCTGAATACACTATGACTACGATTACATGCGCATGTGGCGAGAAGTTCGAGGTTGGCTCAACCCGGAAGGATATGCGAGTAGAAATCTGCTCAAAGTGCCACCCTATGTTCACCGGAAAGCAAAGGATAGTAGATACAGGTGGTCGAGTGGAGCGTTTTATGAAAAGGCATGGTCTGGACAAGTAGGATTTTCGGTTGATTTGCCTTGCTGACAAGGCATGAAGCCAGGATTTCCAAAAAAGGCTATGAGACCGGTATTTCTGACGAGTCTCACAAAGTCAGTAAGGCTTTGGAGCGATATAACGCTCGTATCTCTAAAGGTTCGTACCTTTACCTGTATTATTAGGGGGCTTGCAATTTGAGCAAGGAGTTCTCCTATGGAGGCCAAGCTGTTATAGAAGGCGTAATGATGCGGGGCAGGCGTAGCATGGCAATTGCGGTGAGAAGGCCTGACAGGAGTATTGTAGTGGAAAATAAGCCCGTAAAGACGCTTGCTGAAACGTATCCTGTATTCGGATTGCCCGTCATAAGGGGGGTTTGTTCGTTTATCGAAACGCTGATACTCGGTTTTAGCGCGCTCATGTTTTCCGCGGACCAAGCCGGTGGCCTGGATGAAGAAGAGAAGCTAAAACCATGGGAGCTTGCGTTGACCTTTGTGGTATCTTTCGCGCTTTTCGTCGGCCTTTTTATTGTGCTTCCCAACGTTTTTGCAGTCTGGATTCAGAAGGTTGTTCGTAGCAGAGTCTTAGTAAATTTGGCAGAAGGCGTGTTTAGAATTGCCATCTTTATCACGTATATTGTAGCAGTGTCGAGGATTGAAGATATTCAGCGGGTCTTTCAGTACCATGGAGCTGAACATAAAGTGATTCATGCTTTCGAAGCAGGGGAACAACTTTCCGTGGAAAACGCGAAGCCCTATACAATTCTTCATCCTCGGTGCGGTACTGCATTCTTGCTTATAGTTATGGTCACGATGGTGCTTGTATTTTCACTGCTTCTTCGCTCCACCACTCTGGCCATGCGGATTCTTACTCGCCTCGCACTACTGCCGGTTGTAACCGGGATATCATATGAAGTGATTAAGCTCGCCGGCAGGCCCAATCCGCCGAAATTCATTCAATGGATAATCGCGCCAGGACTCTGGCTGCAGAAACTCACCTGTCAAGAGCCGGATGAAGATCAGATAGAAGTGGCAATTGAGGCTCTTACAAGCGTGCTTGAGGCAGACGGCGCTTAGGCAAGGCTGATTGAGGCGTGCCGGAACCCATATGCCGCTTTCCTCAAGGGGGTGAGATGTAATGCAGGATAGACTTGATGAGATTGAGCAGCGTTACGTTGACCTCGAGGCAGAGCTTTCCAATCCTGAAGTGTTGGCTGATCAAGATAAGTTCAGGGATATTGCCAAGGCTCACGCAAGCCTCGAGGAAATCGTAACGAAATACAGACAATACAAGAATGTTCAGGATGATATTGAAGAAGCCGAGGAAATGCTTAAATCGTGCAATGATGATGAGTTGGCGCAGTTTCTCGAATCAGAGTTGGAACGTCTCAGGGGAGACGTAGTCGGGTTGGAAGACGAGCTGAAAGTCCTCCTTCTTCCCAAAGATCCAAATGACGACAGAGATGTTATTGTCGAAATAAGAGGAGGGACCGGAGGAGAAGAAGCTGCGCTTTTTGCTTCGGACTTGATGCGAATGTATATGAGGTACGCTGAGCAAAATGGATGGCAGACGGAAATCTTGAGCTCAAGTCCTACGGACCTCGGGGGATTCAAGGAAGTAATCTTTTCTGTTGAGGGACGAGGCGCATATAGCAGGCTGAAGTACGAAAGCGGAGTGCACAGGGTTCAACGAATTCCAGACACGGAGGCTTCGGGGAGAATTCACACATCGACAGCTACTGTAGCTGTGCTGCCTGAGGCTGAAGAGGTGGAGCTGGAGATAAAACCTGATGACTTGCGTGTTGATGTGTTTAGGTCTACGGGACATGGCGGTCAAAGCGTGAACACGACTGATTCTGCGGTTCGAATAACGCATATTCCTACAGGAATGGTAGTCACGTGCCAGGATGAAAAGTCTCAGATTAAGAACAGAGAAAAAGCCCTCCGTGTTTTGCGCGCAAGACTCCTCGACAAGCTTGAAAGCGAGCAAAAAGCGGAACTGGATGAAGCCAGGCGTATGCAGGTAGGAAGTGGAGAGCGCAGTGAGCGCATACGCACCTATAATTATCCGCAAAACCGATTGACTGATCACAGAATCGGTCTTACCTTATACAAACTTGGCGAGATTCTTGAGGGGAATATTGATGAAGTCATTGACTCCCTCATGGCTGTTGACGAGAGCGAGAGGCTGAAGAAAATTGGCTGAACCCATTGGAATCGTCACTGCCAGGGACGCGCTTTCTGCTGCGACTCGCCGACTCGGCGAAGCAGGTATTCCAAGCGCGCGATTGGATGCAGAGGTCTTGCTTATGCACGTGTTAGGAATCAAGCGTGAGCACCTCTACGCTCATCCTGAAAGGCGCCTTGATTTTAGTGAATATGAAAGATATCAGGCAGTTCTGGAACGCAGATTAACCAGGCTGCCTGTGGCTTATATTACAGGCAAAAAGGAGTTCATGTCCTTAGAGTTCATCGTGGACGAGCATGTGCTTATACCCAGGCCTGAAACGGAGATTCTTGTCGAAGAGGTCACGTCCCGCCTCAAGATCTCTCCTCATAAGGCGAGACCTGCAATTGTTGCAGATATAGGGACCGGGAGCGGGGCCATAGCAGTCAGCATTGCGTGGTTCTTAAAGACGGTGAAGGTTATAGCGACTGATATCTCAGCCGACGCGCTTACCATAGCCAGGCAGAATTCTGAAAAGCACCAAGTGGATCACAGGGTGGAGTTTCTCCAAGGAGATCTCGTGTCTCCTCTTGCCGGGAGGGGACTGGAGCATAAACTTGCTGCAATTGTCAGCAATCCTCCTTATCTGTCCAGAAGAGCTATGGCCGTTGTTCCCCCGGAAGTGGCCAAGGAGCCGAAGTCGGCGCTTTTCGGCGGCGAACAAGGACTGGATTTTTCCTTCACCATTCTCGAGGATTCCCGGCGTTACCTGACGCCAGGCGGGTTTGTGGCGCTTGAAGCAGGTTATGGCCAAGCTAAAATTTTGGCGGAATTCGCCAAAGATGTGCTGGGATATGATGAAGTCGGGATTGTGTTGGATTTAGCGGGTATTGAGAGAGTGGTAATAGCGAGTTAATAGCGATCCCAATGGCAAGCTCCGAGGAATATGGACAACGGGAATGAGTAATTGACTCCGTAGGGTAAAGGAGTAGACAAGAAGGTTGAAAGCGACAGAGATAGTAAAAGTGGATCCGAACAGCCCTGATATTGATGAAATAAAGCGAGCAGCCGCAATAATCAAAGCAGGAGGTCTTGTTGCATTTCCCACTGAGACTGTCTATGGCTTAGGTGCGGACGGACTCAAGGCCGATACAGTGGACAAGATCTTTCTCGCAAAGGGTAGACCGCAGGATAATCCGCTTATTCTTCATGTGGCGTCCCCTGATGACATATTACGGGTCGCAACGGAAGTTTCACCTATAGTAGACAAGCTTGTTCAGCTTTTCTGGCCCGGTCCTCTTACCTTGGTCCTTCCTAAGCAGTCTCATGTGCCTGACAAAGTCTCTGCAGGCCTTCCTACTATAGGAGTGCGAATGCCTGATAACATCATAGCCTTAACCCTTATCGCCGAATCCGGGACCCTTCTGGCTGCGCCAAGCGCTAACCTGTCAGGGAGGCCCAGTCCGACTTTGGCAAGCCACGTAGCGGACGATATGTGGGGCAAGGTTGACCTCATATTGGACGGAGGGCCTACCCGTTTAGGTGTGGAATCAACTGTCTTGGATCTGATGGAAGACCCCCCTCGAATCTTAAGGCCCGGAAGCGTCACTCGGGAGGAGCTCGAGGACGTTCTAGGACATGTTGAGGCGCAGATCCTAAAAGATGAAAGGCCTTTCCTAAGACAAGTTCGCCCCGGCGGGAAATATCCCCATTACACTCTTGACATACCGTTTTTTCTTGTTGAAGGAGAGCCTCAGGCTGTCATCAGGCGGATACAGGAGGAGGCAGGGAAGTATCGAAGCCAGGCCAAGAAGGTCGGTGTCATGTGTTCTGAAGAAAGCAAGGGGCAATACTTAGGATGCGCAGACGTCATAAGGTCCCTTGGTTCCAGACATGACATGACTCAGATTGCAGCAGGTCTTTACCGTACTCTGCGGGATTTCGAGACTTGTAACGTCCATGTTCTTTTCGCGGAAGGGTTCAGTGAGCGAGGCCTTGGGTTTGCAGTTATGAACAGACTGCGGGAAGCTGCAAGAAGCCGGATTATCTATGCATGACATTGTTTTGTGGCATAACAGGGCATATAACTCCTTCCGGCAGAAGGAGGGTGTTTTATGGGACAGTTAGAGACAATCATGTTGGTCTGTAGGGGGAATACATGTAGGAGCGTCATGGCTGAGGTTATGTTGAAACGGGAGCTTGAAAAGGTTATGGGGGACGCAGCCAAAGATATACGCGTGATTTCAGCGGGGGTGTCGGCAAGGTGCGGTGATCCTGCGTCTTGTCAAGCCGAGGAGGCCATGAAGGAGCTTGGCCTTGACGTGTCACTCCACCGAGCGCGTCGTGTTTCCGCTGAAGCCCTAAATGACGCTGACATTGTGTTGGCTATGACAGAGTCCCTAAAGGATGAGCTGCTACAAGACTATCCGATTATCGGAACAAAAGTCATGACTCTCACTGAGTTCGCAGGTTTAACTCGGGAGCTGGGTCAGGACATTAAAGATCCTTTTGGTTATCCTCTTGACGTTTACAAGGCCAGTGCCGCGCAAATCGGCAGGGCGGTGGAGATAGTGGCAAGGAAAATCAAGGACTCATTTGAATCAAGGAGAGATAATCATGAAGATCGGAATAGGGAGTGACCACGCAGGCTTCGAAATGAAAGAAAGCCTGAAGGCTTACCTTAGCTCTCTTGGAATGGAAGTTGTAGACTTTGGATGTCAGTCCGCTGTTTCTACTGATTATCCTGATATAGGTTATCCGTTAGCTAAGGCTGTGGCCTCTTCCGAGGTTGATAAGGGCATTCTCATATGTGGCACCGGGATCGGCATGTCAATTGTAGCGAATAAAGTGCCCGGCGTTCGTGCGGCTTTAGCAGGGAATGCCCATGTAGCGAAACTTTCCCGGGAACATAATAACGCGAATGTCCTGGTCCTTGGTGCACGAGTAATTGGCCTCGATGAAGCTAAGGAAATAACGCGGGTATTCCTGGACACACAGTTTGCCGGGGGGCGTCACGCAAGGCGTGTGGATAAAATAACTATGGGCGAAGCCGGAAGGGAAGAGGTTTGAATGTCTACAGTTCATCTAATCAATCATCCGCTTATCCAGCATAAGCTTGCTCTCATCAGGGACAAGACTACAGGCTCCAAGGATTTTCGGGATCTCGTGGGTGAGATTTCCACTTTGATGGCATATGAAGTCACCCGAGACCTACCGCTTGAGGATACGAAGGTTGAAACCCCGATAGGCATAGCCGAAGCTAAAGTTATTTCAGGCAAGAAAGTCGGAATTATCGCTGTTTTAAGGGCAGGCCTGGGAATGGTAGAGGGTATGTTAAGACTCATACCTGCAGCCAAGGTAGGGCATATCGGCATCTATCGGGATCCTGAGACGCTGAAGCCTATAGACTATTACTGCAAGTTGCCGCCGGATGTAAATGAACGGGATCTTATATTAGTTGATCCTATGTTAGCGACAGGCGGGTCCGCCACCTGCGCGATAAGATTCCTTAAAGAAAGAGGTGCGGCAAATATCAAGTTGGTAGTGCTTGTGGCTGCTCCCGAAGGCATTAAGATGGTGCAGGAGAATCATCCTGATGTAGATATATATACTGCCGCAATTGATGCATGCCTGAACTCACATGGGTATATAGTGCCCGGGCTTGGCGACGCAGGGGACAGGCTTTTCGGAACCAAGTAGGGCTTATGTCCCCGGCAGGGGGATGAATGAATATGGCCGTAAAAGGCGGTTGCCAAATTGCCGGTAGTTTACGCCCCGTGTATTAGGAGGAATGAGTCATGATGAGAGAAGGATTGACGCGACCCTCCTGGGATGAGTATTTCATGGGCATTGCTAAACTGGTCGCCAGCCGGTCAACGTGTTTGAGAAGACAGGTAGGCGCAGTGGCTGTGGCAGACAGACGTATTCTGGCCACCGGATATAACGGCGCGCCTGCAGGGCTTGCTCATTGCGCGGAAGTAGGATGCCTGAGGGAAGAGAGGCATGTGCCTTCCGGTGAGCGCCATGAACTGTGCAGAGGGCTTCATGCAGAGCAAAATGTGATAATTCAGGCTGCTCTACATGGAATAAGCATCCAGGGAGCTACTGTATACATTACAAACTATCCGTGTTCATTATGTGTAAAAATGCTTATTAATGCAGGCATTCAAGAGATAGTCCACTTTGGAGATTATCCTGACGAGCTCGCTTCCGAGATTGTGAAGGAGGCCGGTTTAAGGGTTCGCAGGTTTATGGAAGGCTAAAGCAGCGTCTAGCATAAGTATGCATAAGGCTAAAGAGGCCTCAGTATCTGCCTGAGGTCTCTTTAGGCCAGAGTCTCAACGGACACCGTAGGTTCGGAACAGACACGGATGAAACCGACCTTGACAGGCCTATATACGTGGGATAGAATGGGAACGGTAGCCGTAGATGTTTATTTAGCCTGCATAATACCTCAATAATCTCAAAGTGTACATACACAAGGCCTTGAATTGAGAGGAGAAAGTCGGCCTTACATGACAGCTCATATTCCTATGCTTTTAGAAGCCTCTATAATATCACTCCTCCTGACTCCCATTATACGTGAGGGAGCTATTCGAGCAGGGTTTGTATACATGCCAAACTCACGGACTGTTCATGACCGTCCTATGCCTGTAATGGGAGGATTGGCTATCTTCATCGCATTTTCAGTTACTGTCCTTCATCGTGTAGGCCTTGGCTATGATACACTGGGCTTGCTTTTGGGTACGCTTATTATCGTAGGAGTGGGAATGTGGGATGATATTCAGGAACTTCGGCCGTTGCCGAAGCTCATCGGGCAGATCTTAGCTGCCTTGGTTGCAGTGAAACTCGGTGTCAAGATTGAGTTTATCACTAATCCCTTCGGCCCCGGAATGCTTTACCTTGGTTTCTGGGGTATGCCCCTCACTGTCCTTTGGATTGTGGGGCTGGTGAACGTAGTCAATTTCCTTGACGGCCTTGACGGTCTGGCTGCAGGCGTATCAATAATTGCGGCTTTCGCTCTCTCTGTGGTGGCTTCGTCCCGTGGACAAGTCTTCGTCTCCGCGCTTGCGGTAGCTCTGGCAGGGAGCGCTTTGGGGTTCTTGCCATACAATTTTAACCCTGCCAGCATTTTTATGGGTGATGCCGGTGCAATGCTCTTAGGCTTCACGCTTGCTGTGATCTCGGTGGAAGGCGCGTTAAAAGGCGCAGCTACGCTTGCTTTGGCTGTTCCCATGTTTACTCTCGGTGTGCCTATTCTTGATACGGTTTTCTCTATAGTTCGTAGGGTTCATAAAGGTACGCCTTTCTATCAAGCTGATAAAGAGCATATTCATCATCGTCTCCTTAATAATGGGTTCTCTCATAGGGGAGCGGTCATGTTCATATACGCAATTACAGGCTGTCTGGGAATAATGGCCATTCTTATGGCCGGATTAGGCGTGACATTTACCGGTTATGTTCTGGTTGCCCTGTCTCTCAGCGTTATTGTGGTATCCGGCCGCAGACTATGGGGTGTCCGTACACAGGACAAGCGGAGAGGCGATATAGAGACCCAGCATAGGTAAGGCGATGTTGGAAGATACATTTCCGGACAGCCCGGCAAGCTGGTTGAAAGGGGATTGATATGCCAAAGAAAAAGGTCATGACAGTGTTTGGGACTCGTCCGGAAGCGATTAAGATGGCCCCGGTAGTCCAAGCTCTCAGGAGTTCCGAAGAGCTTCGGACGGTTGTAGTTGTAACTGCTCAACATCGGGAAATGTTGGATCAAGTCCTTGACATCTTTGGTATTACTCCTGATTATGATCTCGATATAATGCAGGATGCGCAATCCCTCTCGGAAATTGTCACCCGTACTCTCCTTGGGCTTGAGGAGCCTTTAGAGAAGGAAAAACCGGACCTAATCTTGGTTCACGGAGATACAGCAACAACCTTCGCAGGTGCACTCAGTGGGTTTTACCGCCATATTCAAGTTGGCCATGTCGAGGCAGGCCTTAGGACTCATAATAAATACTCGCCCTATCCTGAGGAGATGAACAGGCGCCTTGCAGGGTGCCTTTCTGATATCCACTTTGCTCCGCTTGGTGCTCACAGAGACAATCTTATTTCTGAAGGTACGCCTCAGGAGTCAATCCATGTTACAGGTAATACAGTGATTGACGCGCTTCTTGGTATGGCGTCAATCCCTTATGGGTTTACCTGCCCTCGCCTTGCATCCATTGATTACACACGCAGTAGGGTTTTGCTTGTCACAGCCCATCGTCGTGAGAATCTGGGCGAGCCTATGCGGAGGATATGTCGGGCTCTTAAGACGCTTGTGGAAATACGACCTGACGTTGAAGTGGTTTTCCCGGTTCATTTGAATCCTGCTGTCAGGCAAGATGTCTTTCAAAGCCTTGGTGATACGCCGCGTATCCATTTGTTGAATCCTGTGGATTATCAAACGATGGTAGCTCTTATGTCCCGATGTTATTTGGTCTTGACGGATTCCGGCGGCTTGCAGGAAGAAGCGCCTTCTTTGGATAAGCCTGTCTTGGTGCTCAGAGATGTGACAGAGCGGCCTGAAGGTGTTGAATCCGGCACTCTTGCTCTTGTAGGAACAGATGAAGAGAGAGTTGTTTCATCCGTCTTAAAATTGCTTGATGATCCGTGCGAGTACAGGCGGATGGCGAAAGCGCGCAACCCTTACGGTGACGGACAGGCTGCCTTACGCATTCGTGACGCGATCTTGTGGAAGTTCGGCATTAACCCTCTAAGGCCAAGAGATTTTCAGGGATAACCCGGACATAATAGATGTCATAGGGTAAACAGGCTGAGGTTTCCAGTTGAAGCTTGATCTTACCGATGGTAGACTATTGGGCGGAGTAATATCCGAAGACTGTACTATTTCTGGTTTATGTGTCGAGAGGAGGAAACCGTGTGGAGACTCTCCTCATTAAGGGAGGAGCAAGGCTTTCCGGACAGGTTGTTATAAGCGGTGCAAAGAATGCTTCTTTACCTGCGATTGCTGCTGCGCTTCTAACCGAAGGGACTGTTAATCTTTCGGGCGTGCCCGGCCTTCACGATATCTTTACCATGTGTGAGCTTTTAGAGAGCGTCGGCGTTACTGCAAAATGGGGTCCGGGGTGTCTTTCCCTCGACGCCGGAGAGGCGAGCCCAAGGGAAACTTCATATAGTTTAGTCAGACGCATGAGAGCGTCATTCTTGATCGCAGGTCCTATGTTGGCAAGATTCGGGTTTGCGCGCATGCCTATGCCCGGAGGTTGTGCCATAGGTTCAAGACCTATAGATCTTCACCTTAAAGCCTTCAGCGCTATGGGGGCGGAGCTGTCCGCGGAAAGTGGGTACATTCAGGCGCGAGCTCCCAAAGGACTCCGCAGCGCCCATATTTACTTTGATTATCCCAGCGTAGGAGCGACTGAAAACGCTATGATGGCAGCTGCTCTTGCCAAAGGCAGCACTATTTTGGAGAATGCAGCCAGGGAACCGGAAATTGTGGATTTGGCAAACCTTCTGACTAAGATGGGTGCGAAAGTGGTAGGCGCAGGTACCGGTGTTATCAGGATCCAAGGAGTAGATGAATTAGGTGGAGCAAGCCATACAGTGATTCCTGATCGGATAGAAGCAGGTACGTATATGACAGCTGCAGCCATCACCAAGGGGGACGTAATTCTCGGAAATGTGGTGCCTGAACACCTTACTGCGGTAATCGCCAAATTGCGCGAGCTTGGCGTATGTGTTGAGGTTGAAGAATCCGAGATCCGGGTTTCTTCTGAGACACGTTCTCGCGCAGTGGACATTAAAACTATGCCATACCCGGGTTTTCCGACTGACCTTCAAGCGCAGTTTATGGCCTTGCTTTCCTTAGCTGAAGGCATGAGCATTATTACCGAGACTGTATTTGAAAACAGGTTCATGCATGTAGATGAGCTTACGAGAATGGGCGCGAAGATTAAAATTGACGGTAGATCTGCCCTTGTTGAAGGAGTGGATAAACTGTCGGGCGCGCCGGTTAGCGCAACTGACCTCAGAGCCGGGGCCGCTCTTGTCGTTGCAGGTTTGGCTGCTTGCGGAGAAACGGAAGTAGTCAATATCGGGCACATTGATCGAGGATACGAGCATATTGAGGAGAAACTGAATTCTCTGGGGGCAAATATAGTCAGGCGGTCCGTCCCGAAAGAGCGAGGAGCTTCTGCTCAGACAGCCTCATAATATCACCTTTCTTCTCTTGTAGTGTTATCCGGTTCTAATTAGTTCTTCTGCCGAGTATAGATAGGTCTATAGGAGTGATGAATAGACAAGCAGTCATTTCTTGGCAGGAGGAACTCCATATGGGCCAATGGATTATCCTTTGCGTTGGGTTCTGCGTTCTCGTAGTGGTAGTGCTCCCTTCAGTAATTATTCGGGGATGCAATTTTGATATTTACCCTCCCACCGAACAATTGAGTTCTTTTGATCACACTGTCAAAGTCTTCGTTGTTTTGCAAAACGAGATTTGCGACATGCCGCTGGAAGAATACATCAAAGGGGTAGTAGCTGCAGAGATGCCGGCGTCCTTCGGTATTGAGGCATTGAAGGCGCAAGCTGTAGCAGCTCGAACTTTTACTCTGAAAAGGATGACAGCTAACGGAGGGCAAGGATGCTCTGCCCATCCCGGCGCTGACATATGTACGGATCATCAGCATTGCCAGGCATGGATATCCCAAGACGAGTTCAAGAAGAGAATCGGCTACATTAATTATCCGACATATGCCCGCAAAATCCAAGACGCGATAGATTCCACAAAGGGACTGGTAGCTACATATCAAGGGTATCTGATAGAAGCTTACTATCACGCCGCGTCAGGAGGAGCTACAGACAACTCAGAAGAAATATGGTCTAACCCTGTTCCGTACCTAAGAGGGGTTTCTACTGAGTTTGAATCCAAGGAACCTGATTTTCGCAAGGAAGTCAGCTTTACCGTGGATGATCTCGAGAAAAAGCTGGACATCAGCTTAAAGGATAAGAAATTCACTACTTACAAAATCGCAGGCAAGGATGTCCAGGTCATCTCTGAAGAAAGGATGGATAAACCCATTGAAATCCTGGAGGTTTCGAAAGCAGGCCGCGTCAAGCTAATCAGAGTCGGTGACAAGGTATTCAGTGGGTATGCTTTGAGGACTCTTCTTGGACTTCCTTCGACTAAGATGACTTATCGGATAACAGGGAACAAAGTCTACATTACGACCACAGGATACGGGCACGGTGTCGGCCTGTCCCAGTACGGAGCTAATGTCATGGCGGACTCAGGCAAAGACTTCGTAGAAATCCTCAAACATTACTATCAGGGCATTGAAGTTATAGATTATAAGAATGTGCAAGCCAGATAAATCCTTCGTCTGCATAGACAGGAAAGTATTGGGGAGAATATTGTCCGGGGTGATGCCATGGAGAGAAATACCGGACCAAGGCGGCCCAAGACGAATTCTCCGACCAAAAGAGAATCCTTGGTTTCCAGTGTTCGAGCGAAATTTAACGCAAGTATAAAGAGGGTTCGCCAAGTTTTAGGCGGCCTCGGAAACACTGTTCCTCCGTTAAGGGATATCGTTATTGTTGTTGCTGTAACCGGTGTTACTTTTACATTTGGGTTTCTTGTGGGAAGAGGGACCCGACAGTCTGTATTGCCCACTGACTTTGTGTCTATTCAAGAGATTGATGTTCACGGCACAAGCTCTCTTTTAGCCGATTCCACCGAAGATCTTGCCCCGCAGGACGCTAGAGGAGAACTTCCTGTTGATGGAGAAGGCGCTATCGAGGTTACCGGGAGCGAGGAGGATGCTCTCTTAACGAATCAAAAGGGCGCTCCTGCGACTCCGGTGCTTGTTGCGGACACCGGAGTCGTAGGTCCTGTACCGACCAAAACTCCGGAAACTCAATCAGAAGTTCCTCGTCGAGAAAGTGTTGCGTCCGCTAAGGAGAAAATGATAATGCCTGTCCAAGGAAGGGTCGTATCCGGTTTCGGATGGAGGAAACATCCTGTCTACCAGGATTGGCGGTATCATACAGGAGTCGATATCGGAGCAGTTGAAGGCGCCGGTGTAAGGGCAGCGCTTTCAGGCAAGGTGGTCGAGTCTGACAGGGCCAGAGAACTGGGCATGTACATAGTTATTGAGCACTCAAACGGTATCAAGACCAAGTATGCCCATTTGATGTCGAGTTCCGTGAATCGCGGGGATCAAGTAAAACAAGGGCAGATCATAGGGCAAGCCGGTACATCCGGTGTCACATCCGGGCCATGTCTTCACTTTGAAGTGATTTCCGGTGGGAAGGTTGTGGATCCCGAGGGGTTCTTGTAATGCCGCCCTCCCATAAGTAAGTCTGACATATCTCGCTGTCCCAAGAATATACATGGTATTAAACAGGGGCAGGGGGGCAGCGGAGATGAAGGATTACATCCGGCGTAGAGTGCTTGACATTGCCGGCCATATTATAGAGACTAAGTCTACTGTTAGGCAAACGGCTAAGTTATATAATGTCAGTAAGAGTACTGTGCACAAGGACGTAACAGAGAGGCTTCCCATGATAAGTAAGCCTCTGTCGAAACAAGTCAAACAAGTGTTGGAGCAAAACAAGGCAGAGCGCCACATTCGTGGCGGGGAAGCTACACGGAGAAAATATAAGGAAAAAAAGAAGGGTTAGATCCCCTTATTTTGGAGGAAATCTTCGCAGTATGTAGAAGAAACTATCTTGCGACGATTTTTTCTTATCTACACGTTGGATAAGCCTTTCAATCCGGCTCCATTTTCTAACAGTTTACTAAGGCGCCTAGGAGGAATAAGCCCATGCTCGGGCTGTCTACGGATATCGGGATTGATCTGGGAACAGCCAATACCAGAGTCTACCTTAAGGGTAAAGGGGTAGTATTTCGCGAACCTTCAGTGGTGGCTCTTGACGCTGAAACGCGTAAGGTTCTGGCAGTCGGTAAAGAAGCCCGTATGATGATTGGGAGAACTCCGGGTTCTATATTGGCTATAAGGCCTATGAAGGACGGGGTCATTGCTGACTATGAGATAACCGAGGTAATGCTCCGTCATTTTATAAGCCGCGCATGTGGCCGTAAAGTTCTAATGAAGCCCAGGGTGATTATCTGTATTCCCTCTCAGGTAACAGGGGTTCATAAGCGGGCTGTGCTTGAGGCTGCGGCGCAAGCAGGGGCCAGACAGACTTTTCTTGTGGAAGAGCCGATGGCTGCGGCTATTGGCGCAGGCCTCGACATATGGGAACCTTCAGGGAACATGGTCGTTGATGTAGGAGGGGGGACCACTGATATAGCTGTCATTTCTCTCGGCGGTATTGTCGTCGCTGACTCTTGCGCAGTCGGAGGCGACAAGTTCGACGAGTCAATTATCAGGTATGTCAGGCGAGAGCACAATCTTATGATAGGAGAGAGGACCGGGGAAGATATTAAGATACAGGTCGGGTCGGTTTATCCTCAAGCTCCGACTGAGGCAGCTGAAATACGAGGAAGGGATTTTGTTACAGGCTTGCCCAAGACTATCAGCTTTTCCTCTCGCGAGGCTTGCTTAGCCCTCTGTGAGCCTGTCAATGAAATTATTAGCAGTGTCAAGGGAGTCCTGGAACGCACCCCTCCTGAGCTCGCTGCAGACATAGTTGACAGAGGGATAGTTTGCACCGGCGGAGGCGCTCTGCTTTCCGGATTCGCAAGGCTCTTGTCAGAAGAAATTGGAATACCGGTTCATATTGCAGAGGATCCTATGAGTTGTGTTATTATGGGTGCAAGTAAAATCTTTGAATCGCCGAAGATGTTTGAGAATAGTCTGGTGGCAGGCGCCAAGTCTATGTGAGCCGGCATATCCTTGCAATTTGCCCTGCTTGTCTCTGAGGAATCCTCAAGAAGCCTCATGTGCGACCATCTTTCTCACAAGAGGATAGTTGGCTTTTGTATAGAACTGAAACATAAAAGGCGACCTTGGGAAGGAGGTTCACTGATCTCATGAGACGCCCATGGCATTGTTTTCGACTGCGTATACATATCGCTGTTTGCGTCATCTTTCTTCTTGCTACAATGACCTGCAGCGCTGAGTGGGTGCAAATCACGGAAGGTCCCGCTATCAATCAGGCAAAACTTATTATTGATGACAGCGGAGCTGTTTTACCTGTGCCTGTTATTGTCAGAGGTTCCACCCTCTTGTTGCCTGCGACTTTTGTGGCTGAGGTGCTGGAGATCTCAATGAGGTACGATCCTCAGGCGAAGCGTCTCTCATACAGTATACCCGGTGGGGGATTTGAGGTCCTGCTGCATCAGAGGGAATGGAGTTTGTCTTCGGGTGAGAAGCGGACATTCGCTGAACCTCCGATAAGCTGGTCCGGCATTCCCTTTGTTCCCGTAGAGCTTCTCAGGGTAACGGGGGACTACGATATTTCGTGGGATTCTCGGGCAATGGAGATCCGCCTTCATCGGCCGGGTGACAAAATGACTGCTTTGACTGAGTCAAGGCATGGTATTCATCATGACAAGGTTAGAATAGTATTTCATCTGACAAGGGAAGCGCCGGTTAAGGTCATGCAGATGAAGAATCCGCCAAGGGTGGTAATTGATTTTGAAGATACGCGCGTACAGGGCGCATTGGATTCCCTCATTGACCATGTGGCTGTTGAGCGGGTAAGAGTTACCATGACTGAAGAACGAAAAACCAGAGCGGTAATAGATCTTAACTACGCGCTTCCGGACGTGACTACATTTTGGTTACAAGACCCTGTAAGATTTGTTGTGGACGTGCCGACGGTTTACAGCAAAAAATCCGCGCTTACCATAGCTCGCGGTATCCGTTATATCACCATAACGAACGGCACTCCCCAAGGCCCTCTTACTGTTGATGTTTTGGAGATTGAGATGAGCGATGAGAGCATCGCGGTGAAGACTGCCCTTGCAGGTCCTTCCGACAGTTTTGGAGTGGCCCCTGTTAGCGAGCTTGTGTCAAGCTCCGGCGCGATAGCAGGGGTTAACGGAGTGTTTTATGCGTCAGACGGCACTCCTCTCGGCCTGATCATTGTGGATGGCCGCCTACGTAGTCTACCTGTTATGGGGAGGACTGCCATGGGGATAACGAAGGACAGAAGGATCCTTATTGATAATGTATCGACAGATGCCGGAGGAAACTTGGTCCCCAACTGGCTGGAAGAAGGAGTGGTCTATGCAGTGGGCGGCGGTCCTAGACTCGTAAAAGACGGAAAAGTCTATGTAACTGCGGCACAGGAGCAGTTTAAGCCAGACGTAGCCGGTGGTCGGGCACCGCGGACCGGAGTAGGGGTAACATATGACGGAAACCTCCTATTGGTTGCTGTTACAGGACGACAGGCATACCACAGTATAGGTGTAACTTTGGAAGAACTGGCTAATATCATGCTTGAGTTGGGCGCAAAGGACGCTATGAATTTGGATGGCGGAGGCTCGTCTACGATGGTAGTTCGTGACTTTGTCATGAATACTCCTTCAGACGGAAGGGAACGAAAGGTCGCTGACGCGATTCTTGTATTTTCCGATGTATCCGGGGCGGCTCCCATGAGTCCTGAGATCGGCCGGTAGTTTGCAGTCCGCCAAGGGCTGTGAAGGGAGAATCCTACGATTATGACTTCAGTTTCAAGAATAAAGAATACAGGGAAAAAGACGTTTGTGGCTGTTGCCGTCACAATTGCCTTAGGCTTGCTGCTAACAGGCATAGGAGCCTTCCCTTATTCCGGCGCAGGAGCGCAGGAAGACCCTGAATTCATGCCTATTTCACAGGTTGTTCCGGGGATGAAAGGTGTTTCAAAGACTGTCATAAGAGGCACGAAAATAGATACGTTCGACATAGAAGTCTTAGGGATTTTGAAAGGCGGCGCAACCACAGGCGACCTTATTCTTGTGAGGGCAAGCGGGGACGCCATAGAAGCAACAGGCGGGGTGGCTGCAGGAATGAGCGGTAGTCCGGTGTACATAAACGGACGCCTTATAGGTGCTATAACCCATTCCCTCAGTGACGGCTCAGATCCCTATTTGGCTCTGGTCACCCCAATTGGGGACATCCTTAGGGTTTTGGAAGCCCAACAAGGATATCATGTCGGAGCTCGGCAGCTTGATGCTTCAGTCGTCGTCAGCGAAGAACTGAAGGAACTGATAGGCAAGGAGCCTGGGAAGCCTTTGGAGATGACGCCTGTGAAAAGCCCTGTGATGATAAGCGGTTTAGGAGGGCGGGCATTTCAGTTTCTGGCAGACGGATTGAAGAATTACGGGCTTCAGCCCATTGCCATGGGGATTGCCCAATCCGCGTCTACCGGAAATCCGGCTCTGCCGGAACCCGGATCCGCCATCGGGGTGCAGCTCATAAGGGGGGACGTTTCCGCAACTGTGCTTGGCACGGTAACTTACAGGAAAGGTGACCTCGTAATTGCCTTTGGCCACGACGTGCTTCTTAAAGGAGATGCAGGCTACATTGCCACCGGGGCTGAGGTTCATCATGTTGTCACCTCGATTCTTAAGCCCTATAAGATCGGAAGCCCCCTTGATGTTGTCGGTAAAGTAACCCAGGATCGTTCCAAAGGTGTATTGGTGAGACTGGATGAGACACCGAAAACAATCCCTGTAGCTTTGACTGTGAGAGATAAAGATACAGGTCGCGTAGAGATGTTCAGAGCGGACATTATTGATGACGAGTTGCTCATGGGCAAACTCGTGTGGTCATTTGTTCTGGAGTGCCTTGACTCTACTATAGACAGGATCGGGCAAGGGACCGGTCGGGTAAAGTTCGAGATTCACACGGAAAATCTTGAAAAGCCGATATCCAGGGAAAACATGTTTTTCAGTCCGGTGGATATCTCCGCGATTTCCGGAGTCGAGCTTCTTGATATCCTTTTTGCGCTGGTGGATAATGAG
>JAKPFY010000036.1 GCA_029551185.1 Bacillota bacterium | reverse complement strand
CAGGTTAATCACTGCCTTACCTATCTCAGTGCAGTTGGCAGGATCCCTATCCTCGCCTTGCAGGACCACCATCTCCACTATACTCTGGCCATCATCATCCACATAGCAAGTCCTTTTCCGTGACACAGGAATTGGGGTATTCTTGGGGATTATTATCTCATTTATGTCCTCACGGGTCTTAGAATCCACTAAAAGTATGCCATAGCTGTGACTTGTCACATCCTCAATCTTCGTGTCGCGGAGTCTTCGCCCTGTCTCAGTTAGAATAACCTCCGGGTCCCCCCTCCCGGCCAGTATTATCCCTGCATAAATTGCAGCCCCATGGGCTATTGCTTCATCAGGGTTAATACTTAGCGTAGGGTCTTTCCCTGAGATCCCGGTAATCAGTTGATGCACGGCGGGCATTCTCGTCATGCCCCCTACCAGCAGCACCTGGTCTATATCCTTCCATGTAAGCTCCGCTGACTGTAGGACTGACTCAAGCAAAAGCTCGGATCTGCTCAAAAGATCAGCGGTCATCTCCTCAAATTGCCCCCTGGAAAGCTCCACTGTATGACGTTTCCCCTCTGCGCTGATGGTTATCTTCGCAGATTCCCGAGTGGACAGGGTCTTCTTGGCAGCCTCCGCCCTCTGACGCAGATCCTGTAATGCCTCTAGATCTTCCAGGAGATCCAAGCCATGCTCACGCTCAAATTCCTGAGCGCAGTGCATGATGATACGATCATCAAAATCCTTCCCGCCTAACTGGTGATCACCGTCTGTAGCAACTACCCTGACTTTTCCCTCTTGAACTTCGATAACAGTTACATCAAAGGTTCCTCCGCCGAGGTCATAGACGATAATGCGCCGGTTTGTATCAGGGTTACTCATGCCGTAGGCAAGTGCAGCTGCTGTCGGTTCATTTATGATCGCAAGGACATTGAGGCCTGCGATTTTGCCCGCATCTATCGTAGCCTGCCGCCTGGCATCATCAAAATACGCAGGGACTGTTATTACTGCGCCGGGAAGCTCTGTCCCAAGTAAAGTCTCTGCATCTTTCACCAGTTTCTTGATGATCATCGCTGAGAGGTCTTCAGGATGAAACCTGCGCTCGCCGTGGATAAATACGTAATCAGGGCTTCCCATTTGCCTCTTTATGAATTCAACTACATTCTCGGGATCAGCCACAGCGCTGTTCTTTGCCACTGTACCGACGGTGACTTCGTTTTCCGCATCCAGCATAATCACAGACGGGGTGATCCGCTCTCCTTCGCCGTTAGGGACTATCTCAGGCTTGCCATAATCATTCAGTACAGCAAGGCATGAAAACGTAGTCCCAAGATCTATGCCTACTGCTTTCATCCGGTGTCACACCTCCACCCGAATAACCTCTCATAAGGCCTTGTTTGCTCTTGCTATCAGTTCCAGCATTCGTTCCGCTTCCTGTCTCTTTTCAAGATCGGGATGATTGATTCTTGCCCGGTAAGTATTGTACTTCTCCATTAACATCAGCTTCTTCCGTTCATTGCTTGCGGACGCCGGAATTCCAAGTTGGCTCCATATTGCGCTGTCCATCTTTTGCTGCGACTTAGGACGAGGAGACGCCTCAGGTTTTCTCGGACTCGAGCGAGTTTGCTCCTTCGAGGAACGCTGCCTACCGGAGACAGGAAGAGCGAATGTCAGCACTTTCTCCTTCCGTTCAAGAAGCTGTTGTCCGAGATAGACTCCTACATTGCAGTAACCATTGGGAACCCGGGAAGAATCGAGCTTAAACGCTTCATAAGGCATAAACATGGTAAAATCATCATTCTGACTGTTTACATACGGGGGAATAAAGTCCTCAGCGACACATGCAAAACCCTTGGCGTCCGTGTAATCATATAGCGCCCCTCGTATAGGCGCACCATTGGCATAATAGAACCAATAGATAATAGTTACCTTAGTGCCGGCAACAGAGGGTTGGTAGTTCATTATGCTCACCGAGCAATGAATCGCGAGGCCTCGCTTACCGCCGACCAAGGCATTATCTTCGCCCCAGGCTCCATGTATTTTCGCGGTTGTCATCCAGCGCTCTCCCACTTTTCTATTAGTCCACTGACATACTGTCCATTAGTCGCTTCTTTTCTGTCACTTCAGAATCGGTCAGCCTGCCCCTTTGCGATATATGCAGTTCAGCGCGCCTCCCGGTTTTCTTGTCTTCTATATAGGCGTGTACCATCATGTTAGCATCGTACTCATAAGTCACTTGTACAGGATAGTTCTTAGGCTTCGGCTTCTCAAACTCAAGCACTGTTTGACCTATAGTGACGCAGTTCTCCGGATCCCTGTCCTCGCCCTGAAGAACTACAAAGTCCACGCGCTCCTGGTTGTGGGATATGGTGACAAAGTTGTCAACTACCCTGGTGGGAATAGGGGTGTTCTTAGCAATCATGATTTGGTTGTACAGCTCGTGTGTAATCGGCTCAGCCAGAATAATGCCGAATGAGTGTGATGTCACATCTCGGATTTCGGTATTCGCAAGCCTTCGCCCTTCCGCAGTCTGAAGAATACGGGTGTCCCCTTTCTGCGCCATGATGATTCCTGCCTGAATAGCAGCGCCGATAGCGACAGCCTCATCAGGGTTTATCGCCTGACTCGGTGTTTTCCCTGACATAGAGCTCAGCGTATCGTATACCATAGGCATCCTTGTGGAGCCTCCCACTAAAAGGATGGTATCTATATCAGACCATGAAATCTTCGCGCTTGCCATGACTGATTCAACCAGGAGCTGAGTCCGCTGAAGCAGATGTCCGCACATCTCTTCGAACCGGTCTCGTGTCAGCTCGCAAGTCAAACGCTTACCTTCGGCGCTTATGCTGATCTTGGCAGATGTAAGAGTCGAAAGTGTCTTCTTTGCGGCTTCCGCGCGCTGCCTAAGATCCATTTGGACTTCCAGAGTCTCCAGAAGATCCACTCCGTGCTCTGCCTTAAACGCTTCATTAACGTAAATCATGATTTGATCATCAAAGTCATTCCCGCCTAGCTTATGATCGCCGTCAGTGGCAACGACCTTTATCTCGCCGCGTGATACGTCCATGATCGTAACGTCAAAAGTCCCCCCGCCAAGGTCATACACCATAATTCTCTGATTCAACGCCTTATCACTAAGCCCGTAAGCTAACGCTGCCGCTGTGGGCTCATTGATTATCCTAAGAACGTTAAGACCTGCAATCTTTCCCGCATTCAATGTGGCCTGCCTACGCACGTCGTCGAAATATGCGGGAACTGTAATGACTGCATCGGTTATAGGCTCACCAAGGAGAGTCTCCGCGTCTTTCACAAGCTTCTTTAGAATAAAGGCTGAGATATCTTCAGGTCCGTACTCATTGTCGCCATGGAGAAACATAAAGTCTGCATTCCCCATCTGACGCTTGATGAATTCCACCACATTGTAAGGCTCGCTGATAGCAGCGTTCTTCGCCACTCGGCCCACAACAACGGAATCGCCCTCGTCAAAGTACACGACAGACGGAGTTGTTCGTTCACCTTCTGCGTTAGGCACAATCTCCGCCTTACCGTATTCATTCAACACTGCCAGAGCGGAAAAAGTTGTTCCAAGATCAATCCCTACCGCGCGTCCCATCTATTCACCCACCCCTTCTTCACCTCTCCAACGAGCGACTACAACTGTCTCATGCCTGAGAATCGCATTCCCCTTAATAAAACCGGCTTTTACGACTCTCACTACTTTTCCGTCGCTGTCCGGGCTTTCGGCAGGTTCAACTTTAAGCGCCCGCTGAAGTTGCGGGTTAAAGGTATCCCCGTCTACGATAATACGTTCAATACCGCGCCGATAAAGAACCTCGAGTATCTCTTCAATCACATACCCTAGGCATTCACGGGCAACCTTATTTTCCGGCGCCTGCACATCATCACGTTGGACATAGCTTTTGACGTTGTCATAAAGCAAAAAAAGGTCGTTATATACCTCTTTCATACGCCTTTCAACAAAGTCGTTCTTGAACATGTCAAGTTCTTCGTAAAGCTTGGAGAAGGCCTTTTCCTTTTGCTCATCGTACTGGATCTTTTCGCTGAACATAGCGGCGAGGTTGTCTAGTTTTTGACAAACGCAAGGGATTATCGTATCAACCGGTTCAGCTATCTCCTCATCCAAGGCGCTGTCAGGGATATCCACTGAAATTCTCCTTTCGGGAAAGTAGTTGACCCGTCTATTACATCCGGCTACATGATTGGCAAATCAGGTAAAAACATATACCCTGTGCGCATTGTTCACCGGTATCGCCGGAGCATGGGTTACAGTCTTGTCCTGTACTAGGAGTAGGACTCGGTGTAGGGCGCGGCGTGTCGTCTCCGGGGTCAGCAGGCCTCCACCCACCCATAGCAAGTATGAAGGACTCGAGCGCTCCCACTTCAAGAAGCAGTTCTTCCGCCTCACAAAGCGCAGAATGGCTTCTTAAGTACATACCTTCTTGGTCTTCATAAAAGGCTTCCATAAGCAACTTGTAAATTCGCTGACCCATACTGTGATTTGGAAGACCGGATATGAAATCCTTGAGCTTTGCGCTCCAAGATGCGGGACTGCATTTGAAGTTCTCCCAGAGAATAGGGCCCATCATCGTAGTAGGCGCGTCGCATGTCACAGCGCTATCCCCTTTGGATGTTATAAAGAGTAAAATAAATCTGATGGTTACTTGGTAGTCACGTCATCTCTTGCAAGTGGAATCCAACAAATGTTGTTATGCACCAAAACGCGCATAACACTTGTCGTGTAGAATAGTCTCAGCACTCTATATTCGAGTTTACTCAGCAATTTCCTGCCTATCATAGGGTTTAATGGAAACTATGTCATATTTTGTGGATTTGTGCTTAGCACCACCGAAGCACGCAAGTCATGATATCATGGCGTGGCTGAAAAAGGCCTTCCGGGACACAAGACTCGCTTTGCAAGGCATAGTATTCATAGTTTTGCTGTCTGTCGGATTTTGCGTCTTCGACGAAGAGTTCCTGCATGTAGCTATTATCTATCCACGTGGTATGTCCGTCCTTGTCAGTAGTGGATAAACAATGGTATGTATGGCCGATTGAGCATACAACATAGCCGTTGCTTGCAAGCTCGTGGTAGAGTGATTAGTCAACCGCTCCGACTACGGCCAATACAAGCAGCGAGACAGCGAGAGTCTGGTAGAGAAAGTAGACGGGGCCATGACGGCCCCCTACTTCATTATGGTCATGTAATATCCCTGAAGCTGGGATGGGATATCGCCGAGGTAAAAGACCGTGTTTTCAAAGGTGCCGATATAGTCTTCCCCTAGCATTTGGTTTAGGTGAGAGCGCATGGTGAATTGCGGGAGCTTTCCGATTATCCTCTCACCGTCAAAGAGGAAGCTGACCTGGACAGGGGCGGCAAAGCTGCCGTCTGGGGTGAAGTCTCCACCGGAACTTATCACTACCAGGATGGCAGGCTGCCCATTCAGGGCTTTTGTCAGGTCTTGGGAATCAGTCCTAAAGCGCAAGGGGACTGTGGAGAGAGACGGCATATCGTCGCAGGCGCCTGATGCGGAACCTGTGTGCGGCAGATTGTAAAGCTCGGCAGTCTTCTTGTCTGTGAAAACGCTGACCGGCTTTCCGTCTTCAATCAGGACGTAGCGATCCTCCGGGAGGACGACGCCTTCCATGTCGAAGAAAGCCCCGGGTTCGTACAGGGGATTTCTGTTTTGCTCTAAAGTGACTTTTTCATTGAATAACTGCTCCCCCAGCTTGCCTGTGAAAATGGAGCTGCCGGTGG
>JAKPFY010000028.1 GCA_029551185.1 Bacillota bacterium | reverse complement strand
CGGTTCCTGCGTTGGAATTCGACGCAGGCAAGAGAACTCCTTTTCAAGCTATTTACATTTAGCCGGGTAGCAAACGTCAATGCGGGAAGCTATACAAGAACAATGAAAAACGAGCATGGAAAAGGAAGAGCAAAGACTCATACGACTTTTCTCAGTTAGACGACTGAGTAAAGTTAATGTGGGTACAGGGTACAGTACCGGGCACCGTACGGGGGAGCCGGCGGCGGAGCCGTAGGAGTGACCTAAAGGAGTTTCTATAGAACCCTGGGATTAGGGTACGTGGGGCGGAGTCCCTAGAAAAAGAAGGACGGAGAGCCTTCACCCTCGAAGAGTTGGTGTGAAGCACAAACTCAAAAGGGGTGATTGACTTTCCGTCATGGACAGTATTCGTGATTTTAAGGAAATTTCCTTCCGAGAGATAGAGCAAGCTGCATTTAGGATTGCATGCAAGACTCAGATTGAGGCAATGAGGATCTTACTTGAAGATCTCGATGATGAGATACATAGAAATCGAGATAAGAAGAGGTATAAATCCCTTGGCCTGAGAGAGCGGACTGTAGACACCATACTGGGTATCCCTCTGACATTTAAGCGTCGTTATTATAAGGACTGTAAGACAGGCAAACACGGGTTTTTGTTGGATGAGGCCTTGGACTTGCCTAGAAGGTCCAAGCAGAGCCCATTAGCGCGTGAAATAGCGATAGAAATGGCAGTTGACGGTCCTTCGTATCGAACTGCATCAAAGAGCCTTGAGCGCATCTTTGGAGGCCAGGTGATAAGCCATGAGGGAATTAGGCAGAATCTAATCAAGGCTTCAGATGAAGTTAAGGTATTGCTGCAGCGAGAGAGGGAAAACGAAAGGCCGAAAGAGAGTCCCGGGATTATATTTATTGAGGTAGACGGGCTCTACGCAAGCCTGCAGAAGCAATCTCGAAGATCTACTGAAGAGAAGGTCGGAGTTATACATACAGGCTGGAACCCTCGCTGGGAATGTCGGGGTGAATACGTGCTAAAAGATATACGTATAGTTAGAACTCAGTCTTCGTCTCCTGAAGGATTTTGGTCTACTATGAGTGAGGCTCTACATAGCGAGTTTGAAATAAATAAAGACACGATTATCGTGATTAACGGCGACAGAGCGAAATGGATTCGCATGTTTAGAGAATGGTTTGGTGATTGCACTGTACTTTATCAGGTAGACCGTTTTCACTTGCTCAGGACCCTTGGAGGGATTTTTAAGAGGGGAAGCGAGAGCTACTATAGATTAAAGGATGCACTGGATAAGGATCCTACAGGAGCTAGATTTATGGCAGCACTAGCGGAAGAATCAGCAAGCCTTTCCGGAAAGAAACGACTGGAAGCAGAGTCACTGCTTAGGGATCTTGAAGACATTGCAGACAGCGTATGTGACTATCGAGTTAGGTTAAGTGTTATGGGATATGACATAAGAGGATTACGTCCTATGGGGGCTGCTGAAGCTCAGATGGATAGATTTGCTGATAGAATCAAAGGCCGTGGGCAGAGCTGGTCGCCCTGGGGACTTGATGCAATGATGCGTCTATTAGGAATGAAATTTGAAGGCCGTCTGGAGGAGCTCCTTCATAATCTTACGGTTAAGCAAGAGCCTCTTCCTGGTGAGAAAAACCTGGTGAAAAAGCAGGCGCCACAAGTAGCTAAAACTCTCATAGAGCAATATGGAGGCATCTGGTCACACTCTATGCCGGTAATGGATGTCGGTAGATCCAGAAGCGGAGGCCTGTCTAAAGTATTTCACAAAATTGCAGCAGGATGGTGATTCCCTTCGGTCGGCCCTAATGGAAACAAGAGTCGAGCTACTTAAGACCACGCATAAAGGTAATATCTTAGCGTGGCAAGTTACGTATTCCCTATTAAGTCATCGGAGGCCTGGGTC
>JAKPFY010000025.1 GCA_029551185.1 Bacillota bacterium | reverse complement strand
CCGGATTCAGTATGGGCGCGAGCCTTGTGGCGTTATTTGCGAGGGTTGCAGGAGGTATATATACCAAAGCTGCTGATGTCGGTGCAGACCTTGTGGGTAAAGTGGAAAAAGGTATTCCTGAAGATGACCCAAGGAACCCTGCAGTTATCGCTGACCTTGTAGGTGATAATGTAGGGGACGTGGCAGGGATGGGCGCTGACCTTTATGAATCCTATGTAGGTGCAATTGTATCAGCTCTTGTTATTGCTACCGCAACAGGTTTGTCCGGCCCTGACAGCTTTAAGAGAATCATGTTTGCCCTTGGTTTGGCAAGTATGGGAATTATTGTTTCGATTATCGGAACATTCTTTGTCAGAACCGGCGAGACAGAAGGCGACCCGGGAGCAGCCTTGCGGACCGGGACTTTCGTAAGCGCCGGGTTGGCGATCGTCGGAGCCTTTCTTTTAAGCAAGTATTACTATGGTGAGCTCAGCGTGTTTTGGGCAGCCTTATTCGGTCTCTTATCAGGTATGGTTATTGGACAGACCGCTGAAAAGTACACATCCGGAAAGGCAGTGGAAGATCTTGCAGAGACATGCCGCACCGGAGCTGCTACGAATATTATCGGCGGATTTGCTCTGAGCATGCGCAGCACGGTAGTGCCTCTCATTTTCATTGCCATTTCCACACTGGTTTCATTCTACACTGCAGGTGTCTACGGTATAGCCATTGCAGCGCTTGGAATGCTTTCTACCGCAGGAATGACGGTTTCCGTTGACGCATATGGACCAATATCAGATAACGCAGGCGGGATTGCTGAGATGGCGCAGATGCCGCCCCATGTTCGGGAGGTAACTGATTCTTTGGACGCTGCCGGGAACACTACTGCAGCTATTGCCAAGGGTTTTGCAATTGGGTCCGCTGCCCTGACAGCGCTTGCTCTTTTCTTCGCATACGTTCATGCAGTGCAGCTTGATGTCATAGACCTATTGAGTGCTAAAGTTGTGGCAGGTGTTTTTATAGGCGCAATGGTGCCGTATATCTTTGCTTCAGCTGTCATGGACGCTGTAGGGCGCGCTGCGTTTAAAGTCGTTGAAGAAGTCAGAAGGCAATTTGCTGAAATTCCCGGACTTATGGAAGGCAAAGGGAAGGCAGATTATGCCCGGTGCGTAGACATTACTACTGCTGCTGCACTCCGTGAGATGGTAGGTCCCGGACTTGTCGGAGTGCTTATTCCTCTTTTGATTGGGATATTCTTGGGGCCTGAAACTCTAGGCGGTGTCCTGGCAGGAGCTTTAGCAACCGGTGTACCTTTGGCAATTCAGCTTGCAAATGCAGGCGGTGCCTGGGACAATGCTAAGAAGTACATAGAAGCCGGCAATCTCGGAGGCAAGGGTACGCCTATTCATGCTGCTGCAGTCATCGGCGACACGGTAGGGGATCCTTTTAAGGATACTGCTGCGCCTGCCATGAATATTTTGATCAAGTTGATGACTGTAGTCGCGCTTGTTTTTGCCCCGCTAATCTTACATCTAAACGGACTCGTCGGGTTATTCTAAATAGATAGGCGGGTACGATACGGGCTGACAGGATTGAAATAAACGGAGTTTAAGCTCTATGCCTCGGGTCACCCGGCCCGGGGCGTGCTTTTCTTAACTGATGTATGCCTTCATTGTTTGTGTCGGCGGACGGGGAGGACATCAGGCAAAAAACATGAATACACAAAACTCAAGTAACGTACTTGGATGTTATTGAGGGGGAGTTATATATGGACAGGGAGGATGCGTTAAAACTTGTTAAACAGCATGTGAAAACGAGGAATTTGATAAAACACATGCTTGCTACAGAGGCTGTTATGGCATCTCTCGCAAGACATCTTGGTGAAGATGAGGAGAAATGGGCACTTGCCGGCTTGCTCCATGATATTGACTATGACAAGACTTCAGATGATCCGGATCGTCATAGCATAGTAGGTGGCGCGCTCCTTGAAGAACTCGGGGTTGATGAGGACATTGTCTATGCGGTTAAGGCCCACAACGAATGCCACGGACTCCCGAGACGTTCACTTCTTGACAAGGCTCTTTGGGCAGTAGATCCACTAACCGGGCTGCTGGTGGCAGCTGCGCTCATCCATCCTGAGAAGAAACTAAATGCCATCGACGTAGGTTTCGTGATGAATAGATTCAAAGAATCCTCATTTGCACGAGGGGCGAACAGAGATCAGATGAAGTCATGTTCTGAACTAGGCCTTACCCTTGAAGAATTCATAGAAATCGGCCTTGTGGCTATGCAGGGCATCTCGTCTGAGCTGGGGTTGTGACTATTCTGTTCGTGTTACGTTCATGGTCAGGTTTTGTGTTGTCCCACGCGAGAAAATGATAGAACAAGTGAACGTTGCCTTGCGGTAAAATGCGCTGATAATGAAAACCGGCCTTTGCAAGACGCAACCGGGTCAGCGGGTACGGAAGGGTCTCCTCAGGGTCTCTTGAACCACAGGATCCCTCATGCTATAATTGGCATGCAGGTGAGACAGTTTGGCGAATACTAAAATTGTTGCAACAAATCGAAAAGCGTACCATGATTATCATGTGGACGAGACATATGAAGCCGGGATTGCCCTTACCGGGACAGAGATTAAGTCAGTCAGGCAAGGGATGGTGAGCCTGCGCGACAGTTTTGCCAGAGTGGAAAATGGTGAGGTTTTCTTATATGATATGCATGTAAGCCCTTATGATGCAGGCAATAGATATAACCATGAACCGCGGCGCACAAGGAAACTGTTACTTCATAAAGCTGAGATACGAAGGCTTGCCACAAAGACACAAGAGAAGGGCTTTACATTGATTCCGCTGAAAGCGTACTTGAAAGGCGGCCGTGCTAAGGTAGAGATTGCCCTTGCTAAAGGAAAGAGGCTTTTCGATAAGAGAGAAGACATCAAGAAGCGGGATGTTATGAGGCAAGTTGACCGGGCAATCAAGGACAGGGGACAGTACTAGACCCTGACAGCTTGAAAAGAGAGTAATTCTGACAATCAGAGAGACGATAAAGTTTGTGGGGGCGATATGGTTTCGACGGGGAGCTGTGACGACAAGGGTAGCGAGCCGAGATCCCGCCGACCTCGTAAAACGGTGGAACGCACGATAAGTGCCAACAACGATTACGCTTACGCTGCTTAAATAAAGTAGCCGTCCAATCCGGGCTCATCCTGGGAGACCGGTGCGGGCGTCAAATAAACCAGGACGCTCTCGGGTCCAATTCTCGGAGGACTTGAGCTAAGATCATCGAGATAGCCCATGAGGAACCGGCGTAGGGGTGCCTCTTGTGCGAAACTAAAATCCTGCGCTACGCTCGTAGAAGCTCTTCGAGTTGCCTCTTCGGACGCGGGTTCGATTCCCGCCGCCTCCACCAGTTCTTGCATGGATTATCCCCCGACCTTTCCATCTCTTCCATATGGCTTTCAGTAGCTCCTTTCGTTTTACCTTTTCATTTGGTCTTGATTCCGGTGCTGCATGCCCCATACCACCAATGATAGTTGATCTTCCGGAGGAGGATGAGGCCGGCTTGTAGAGCATGATATTCTTAGGCTCGGAATTATTCGATAGGATACAGGCAATAGAAGGACTTACCTGGCTGCTGATGAATAAGTTTTCATAACAAGAATAACGAAAGGGACGAAAACATGAATAATTCCAGGCCCCGTGCCAGGGATATCGGAATCGACATCGGGATATTTGTGCCTGGCAGGTGGAATGCAATCACAGACGTGGGAGACGTAAAGGTCGGCCATGTAACGTTGATAAAAGGTGAGGGGAAACTGGTTCCGGGCCAAGGTCCTGTCAGGACCGGTGTAACCGTAATTCTCCCTCATGACGGCAACCTGTTCCAAGAAAAAGTCCCTGCAGCTTCATATGTTTTCAATGGATTTGGCAAGTCCATAGGTTTGCACCAGGTGAACGAGCTCGGCAACCTGGAAACGCCTATAGCGCTGACTAATACTCTCTGCGCCCCGCTTGTAGCCGATGCGTTGATTGAATGGTCCATAAGGAACAATCCTGAGATAGGCATCAATACCGGCACAGTCAACCCGGTCGTAGGCGAGGTAAACGACGGCATGCTCAATGACATCCAAGGCCGCCATGTCAGGAAAGAACATGTATTCGAGGCAATCACAAGGGCAGAGTCAGGGCCTGTGGAAGAAGGGTCAGTCGGCGCAGGCACTGGGAGTTCCTGCATGGGCTGGAAAGGCGGCATAGGGACATCGTCACGGGTACTCCCTTATAACCTTGGTGGCTATACCGTAGGTGTATTGGTTCAAACTAACTTCGGAGGGATCCTGACAATATGCGGGGCTCCTGTCGGACGAGAGCTGGGGCGCTACTCCTTCAAATGCGATTCTCGGTACGACGCGCCTGAAATCAAAGACTCCGAAAGCCCCGACGGATCAGTAATGGTGATTGTGGCTTGC
>JAKPFY010000015.1 GCA_029551185.1 Bacillota bacterium | reverse complement strand
GGTGATTTTCGCTTCGTCACTCCTGGCGTTTCCTGCGACTCTCGCGCAGTTCGTGCCTAAGCTTGCCTTCATGTCTGAGTGGCTGCGGGGTGACAGTGTTTCGTATGTGATTGTCTACTCGTTGCTCATTATGGGCTTTACGTACTTCTACACTGCCATAACCTTCAATGTTGTGGAGGTGTCCGGTAATCTTAAGAAGTACGGAGGGTTTATCCCTGGTATTCGTCCGGGGAGGCCGACTGTGGAATACTTGGAGCGTATATTGTCAAGGCTTACTTTTGTCGGCGGGCTGTTTCTGGCTGTCATAGCGATACTGCCCAATATCATGACCAGTGTCACGAAACTCAGTGGAGTGAGTTTCGGCGGAACTGCGCTTCTCATCGTGGTCGGGGTCGCTCTTGACACTATGAAACAAATAGAGGCCCAGCTCTTGATGCGGCAATATGAAGGCTTCATGAAGTAGGGGGAAGAGACATGCGCCTTGTTCTACTGGGTCCTCCTGGGGTCGGAAAAGGAACTCAGGCAGTAAAACTCAGCATGCACTTTGGTGTGCCGCACATATCTACAGGGGATATGTTTCGAGAAGCGTTGGCTAAGAAAACGCCGCTGGGCCTATTGGCGAAGGAGTATCTTGACTCAGGGAAGCTCGTTCCCAATGACATCACCATCGGGCTTGTCAGGGATAGGTTGGAGAATCCCGATTGCGCCGAGGGGTTCATTCTCGACGGATTCCCGCGAGACGTAGCTCAGGCTGAAGCCCTGGAAAAGCTCCTTTGGAGCCTCGGCGTTTCATTGGATGCAGCAATCTATATCTGTGCCGGGTCTGATGTTGTTGTGAGGCGTATTTCAGGACGTCGGGTTTGTGAGGCCTGCGGGGCTACGTATCACGTATCGTTTAACCCACCGCCTGAGGACGGCAAATGTCCAAAATGCGGAGGCCGCATTTATCAGCGCGGGGACGACACGGAAGAGACTGTGCGCGAAAGGCTTAGGGTATATAAGGACTTGACAGAACCTGTAGTTGACTATTATAAGGGTCTTGGTATCCTGAAAACGGTCGATGGTGAAAAGGATGCCGATGAGGTTCTTGACATAATTATCTCGATGGTTTAAGGAAGGCAATAATCTTGAGAAAAATAACTCCGTTGGTTATTTGCAAAAGCCCTGAAGAAATTGATATCATGAAGAAGTCAGGTGCAATTCTCGCAGAACTTTTAGACGAGTTGCGCGGATTCATAAAGCCTGGGATTACCACCTCAGATATTGACGCATTTGCTGAGGAGTTTATCTTAAGTCGAGGGGCTAATCCATCGTTCAAAGGCCTATATGGTTTTCCGGCCAGTGCATGCGTGTCTGTAAATGAAGAGGTTGTCCATGGCATTCCCGGTAACAGGAAGCTGGTCGAGGGCGATATAGTCAGTATAGATGTAGGCGCTGAAGTCGAGGGGTTTCACTGTGATAGTGCAATGACTTTTCCTGTGGGTCGGGTTTCAAGTGAAGCAATGAAGCTCATAAGAACGACTGAGGAATCTCTTTACCGCGGCATTGAGCAGGCGCGAATCGGTATGCGAATAGCTGATATATCCAGAGCGATACAGAGTTATGCGGAGTCAAGAGGGTTTTCGATTATCAGAGCCCTTTCGGGACACGGGGTAGGTCGCAAACTTCATGAAGAGCCTGCAATTCCTAATTTTGTGATTCGTGGTGAACCCGGGCCTGTTTTGGCTGATGGTATGACATTAGCTATAGAGCCTATGGTAAATGTGGGTGGGCCGGATGTGAAGACTCTTAATGATAACTGGACAGTGGTCACTTGCGACGGCTCGCTTTCAGCGCATTTTGAGCACTCAGTTGCTGTAACCTGCGAGGGGCCGGTAATACTCACTGCTCTCTAGGTGGGAGGACAGCCCGGGATGGAACCTAGATTAGGACAACTGGTGGTATCAGCGGCAGGTAGGGACAGAGGCAGATGTTATATAGTAGCAAGAATTCTTGACGATACTACTGTCGCAGTCACTGACGGGGCTTACAGGCCGGTTTCGAAGCCTAAGAAGAAAAACGTGAGACATCTTATGATGACACGGACTATAGCAAGCTCTCTCAGTGAGAAACTCCTCCAAGGGATAGCCATAACAAATGAGGAGGTGCGTGAAGCTTTGAAGATAAACGGCAAAGCTGAATTAGAAAGGACGGACTGTTCCAATGGGTAAGAAGGACGCGATAGAGGTGGAGGGAACCGTCATCGAGGCATTGCCCAATGCGATGTTCAGGGTGGAGCTGGAAAATGGGCATAGGGTTCTCGCTCACGTGTCCGGAAAGATGCGTATGAATTTTATCAGGATTTTGCCCGGTGATAAGGTAACCATGGAGTTATCCCCATATGACCTGTCAAGAGGCAGAATAACATATAGGTTTAAGTAGTTCGAAGCTGCTTTCCATTGCTGTAGCGCTATAGCGCCGGGAGGTTTTTTTATGAAGGTTAGGCCGTCTGTGAAGAAGATCTGTGATAAATGCAAGATAATCAAGCGTAAGGGCACTGTAATGGTGATTTGCGAAAACCCCAAACATAAACAGCGTCAGGGCTAGGGTGGAGGTGAAACGCATAAATGGCAAGAATTGCAGGAGTTGACCTCCCGAGGGATAAGAGGATTGAAGTGGCTCTAACCTATATCTATGGCATTGGCCGGTCCACTGCCAGGCGGATTGTGGAAAGCACAGGGCTGGACCCCTATACCAGGGTGAGCGATCTCACTGAGGACGAGATAGCGCGTCTTAGGGAGGTTATCGATAGAGAGTACAAGGTAGAAGGGGAGCTCCGTGCGGAGCAGGCCTCTCACATAAAGAGGCTTATAGATATCGGTTCTTATCGCGGACTTCGCCATCGCAGAGGCCTGCCTGTCAGGGGTCAGCGTACTCGGACTAACGCAAGAACCAGAAAAGGCCCTAAGAAGACAGTTGGTGCTCGCAGAGCGAGATCTTAGGCAGGCGTTTCAGTGATTGGCAGCCCTGAGAAGGCAGGGCAGGAGCCGCAAAACAGCGGATAAGTCAAAAGCGGTAATTGAGAAAGGGGAGCGCCGAGTGTGGCTAAAAGGCGAACAACAAGGCTTAGAAGGCGTGAAAGAAAGAACATAGAGAGCGGTGTCGCACACATTCGCTCAACGTTCAACAATACCATTATAACGATAACTGACCCTCATGGCGCAGTTGTGTCTTGGGCAAGCGCAGGCACTTCAGGATTCAAAGGATCTCGGAAGGGGACTCCGTTTGCTGCGCAGATGGCGGCCGAAGTCGCTGCCAAGACCGCAATGGATCACGGGATGCGTCAGATAGAGGTTTTGGTCAAAGGCCCCGGTTCAGGGAGAGAGGCAGCGATTAGG
>JAKPFY010000309.1 GCA_029551185.1 Bacillota bacterium | reverse complement strand
GCGGCAAAAGATACCTGGACATGACGGAATACCATGAATGGAAAAAACAACAGCAACAAGCAAAAAAAGTAAGTAAGGTTACCCCAATACGCTGAGTTCATCTAACCGAGGGATTTTACACACACTTATGGACTTGATCGGCGCATCAACAACTTTATCTCTGCGTATGGGACTTGCTGTTTCGTCTGTCACAAACTCGCCCTTGGGGCTGTAGCCCCGGCCTGTAACTTGGAGCAGACTTCCATTTACATAAGCCTTGACTACAGTCATCTCGTTCTGAGTAAGCGTTCCCGTCTTGTCTGAGCAGATTGCCGTAGCGCTCCCTAATGTCTCAACTGCAGGCAGTCTCCGGATTATCGCTTTGTGCCCGGCCATTTGTTGAACGCCGATAGCTAAGACAACAGTGACAATTGCAGGCAGTCCCTCGGGAATCGCGGCAACGGCAAGACTTACTGAAGTCAGAAACATTTCAAGAGTGTTGATTCCGCGAAAAAGACCTGTAATGAACATGATTCCGCACAACCCCAAGGCTGCTGCACCCAGCCATTTGCCTAAAATTTCCAGACTCTCTTGAAGCGGTGTGCGTTTATCCTCTGAAGCACCGATTAAGCCCGCGATATGCCCTACCTCTGTATTCATGCCGGTAGCAAATGCAATTCCTTTGCCTCTCCCGTGAACACACACAGTGGCCATATGAAGAATATTAAACCTATCTCCCAACGGAATATCCCCGTCGACACTCCGGGGTATAGCTTCCCGGTGTTTTTCTACAGGCACTGATTCTCCGGTAAGAGCGGACTCATCAACTTTCAGCGCGACAGAGTCCACTACGCGAATATCCGCAGGAATCTGATCCCCTTCTTCAATTAGGACCAAATCGCCGGGCACAAGCCGGCTTGCAGGGATTGTCAGTGTATTGCCGTCCCGTCTGACTCTGGCATTGGGAGCGGCCAGTTTCTTTAGGGCAAGTAAGGCCTTTTCAGCCTTGCTTTCTTGAGTCACCCCAAGAATCGCATTAAGCAGGACTATTGCCATAATTACAAGGCCTTCCGCAAGCTCCCCTAAAACAGAAGATACGATGGCAGCTACGATCAGCACAAGGACCAGAGGCTCCATAAACTGCCTGAGGAACATCTGGAGAATCCCTGGTCCTTGCTGTTCCTTCAGTTCATTCGGGCCGATGCGCCGAAGACGTTGCCTTGCGTCCTCCGAATCCAAGCCCTTGACCAAATCAGTTTTGAGCGCTGTCGCAACATCTCCAATCTCCATGTAGTAGTATTTGGCATGTTTTTGCGACGACTCATATCCCCCAACCGTCTCGATAGCTGCCTTCATTGAATTTGAGTCTTTAGGCATCAAGAATACCTTCTTTATATAAAAGCTATTATGGGACACATTCTACTTTATGTAACAGTTACTATGCAACATATTCCATTGCCATGGGCACTCGTTCATCTCATGTAAAGAAGGCAATGCTCAGGCGAATCCTTTGCACTGCACCTCTCTTGGCTCAAGTATATGCTTTCCTAAATCCGGCTGATTGTTTCCGGAAGAGTGCATTTCCGGCTATATGACTCGAATTGCAAATTCAGGACACCGAGGTGTGCAATAACCGCACAGCAGGCACTTGCTCTCATCAACTGAAGACTTGCCTTCAACCATTGACAACGCTCCATTGGGACAGGCGTCTACGCACTTGCCGCAGCCCTTGCAATAGGCCTCCACTATTTTCAGACGCTTTTTTTTGAAAGTCGATTGCCGTTCCTCGTCAGAAACGGCTTCCCCCAAGAATATCCTGTAGTTCATATCTACTTCAGCCTCAGATACCATGCCTACCACTACAGCGTCAATCCCGGGCAAGCCCATGACAAACTTGAATGCTTCATCCATTCTCTCCAATAGGCTGCCTCCTGCCAACGCTTTCATAGCGTAAATGCCTTTTCCGTTATGAGAAGCTGCTTCAATCGCAGAAGCCATATCTCCTACGGTTCCGCCTAGAATGCCGGTTCCGGCCATGTTTATGAGCGGATGAATGACATCAACATCATCGCGGGCTCCTGCGACTCTTACAGTACCGACATTATGGGTGGATACGCCGATTGCCTTAATTAACCCTTTCTTCTTGTAGTCTTTCAGGCATTGATATGCCCCGGCCCGTTCGTCGAAAACATCTTCCCCGGCGCGGGCGGCGTGGAGAAGCATTATGTCCAGACTCTCTAAGTCAAGAGCGCAAAGAGCGTAGTTTATGTGTTCTTCGGCCTTTTCATAATCGGAAGCAGGTGTTTTTGTGGCAATTACAAGTTCTTCGTCCCAGCCCTCTTTCGCCTTTCGTATATGCTCATATGTACCATAAACATGCGCTGTGTCAACAAAGGAAATCCCTCGCTCAAAGGCTCGTCTCAGCACTTTCGCGCCTTCCTCCGGCTGCATATTGGCTTGCATGGATCCCATCACAAGAGCGCCGAATCCGAGCTTAGTCACGTAAATACCTGTATTTCCCAACATCGTCTTAGGTAACATGCGCTGTCCCCCTCTTTTGTTTGCTTGCAACCATGCAGTAATGAACAAGACGATTCTATGCGTGATTCCTCCTTGACCAAGTTTTAATTATATACTGATTATACACTGATTGGGTTGATCTGGGTTCAACTGAAAGCTAGAATGTAGAAGGGTATTGGACCCTTGTCTAGAATGTAAATCTAGCATCCTCTTACTAAAATCCAGGGAGGTCTTGAGGTGAGAATCCGAAAAGTTGCTATTGTCGGCGCAGGTACCATGGGATGTAGCATCGCAGAAAACATCGGCGAAAAAGGCTTTACAGTTTTCCTCGTCGACCGCACCGATGAACTTGTGGAGGACGCTAAATGCAGGGTAGAACTCAGCTTAAACAAGCGTCTGGAAAAGTGGGGAATTACTGAAGCGGAAAAGCGAGTCACACTGAGTCGAATTCGTTTTACGTCAAAGCTGGATGATGTTACAACTTGCGATCTGGTTATTGAAGCAGTCCAGGAAGATCCTGATGTCAAAAAGAAGATCTTGTCCGACCTTGACAAGCTTTGTCATCCACAGACAATTCTTGCGTCTAACACATCAACTCTCAGCATTACTGAACTTGCAGCAGCGACACTGCGGCCTGAACGAGTCATTGGTCTTCACTTCTTAAGCCCTGTGACCCGAGTTGAAGTAGTCGAAATAGTCCGAGGTCTTAAATCATCAGAAGAAACGTTTGAAGCGGTAGAAAGGTTTGTGAAAAGCCTCGATAAGGTCGGGGTGGAAATTCATGACTCGCCTGGATTCGTCACGACTCGGCTGATCACTCCCCTTCTGAACCAGGCCATGAACGCGCTGATGGAAGGAGTCGCGTCCGCTTCGGATATTGATACTGCAATAAGGCTTGGCTTCGGCTTGCCCAGAGGGCCACTGGAAATGGCTGACCGTATGGGTCTTGATACAGTCCTGACGTCCATGGAAGGCCTGTTCAGAGATTTAGGCGATTTCTCATACCGGCCGTGTCCGCTCCTTCGGAAGCTGGTTCGCGCAGGACATCTGGGTGTCAAGACCGGCCAGGGATTTTTCAAGTATGACGAAGAAGGAAACCTTATCAAAGAAGAGGAAAACCTCGTATATCAGGGGGCAAAAGGATGAAGGTATTTGTTCTTAACTGTGGAAGTTCATCTGTGAAATATCAGTTATTCAATATGGAAGACGAATCCGTCATGGCAAAAGGGCTTGTGGAGCGCATCGGGTCTGACGATGCAATCCTTACCCATACACCCACCGGACGATCCAGCGTAAAGCAAGTGTCCAGCATCCTGGACCACACCACTGCCATAGGTCAAGTCCTGGAGATGCTTGTCCATCCTGAACACGGGGTCATCAGAGATATTTCGGAGATTCGCGCTGTCGGCCACCGCGTACTTCATGGCGGGCCTACTTTTACCCAATCAGTCCTTATCAACAGCGAAGTGAAAGACGCTATACGCGACTGCATTCCCTTAGGTCCGCTCCATAATCCTGCAAACCTCATGGGAATTCTGGCTGCCGAATCCAACATACCCGGCGTACCGCAGGTGGCAGTCTTTGATACTGCATTTCACCAGACCATGCCTAAGCACGCGTTCCTTTATCCGCTTCCCTACGTCCTGTACGAACGCCACAAGGTACGGCGGTACGGTTTTCACGGCACATCCCATAGATACATTGCACGTAGGGCTGCCGAAGCACTTAACAGACCGTCTAAAGGACTCAGGCTTATCAGTTGCCACTTGGGTAACGGAGCAAGCGTAGCTGCGATAAAAGACGGCAAATGTATTGATACCAGCATGGGTCTTACTCCTCTCGAAGGACTTATGATGGGCACCAGATCCGGTGATATTGATCCTGCAGTTGTCTTTTACGTAATGAAGCATGAAAACCTCACAATAGATGAAATGGACTCTCTACTCAACAAGCATAGCGGGCTCCTGGGTGTATCCGGCATTAGCGGAGACATGAGGGAAATTGAAGCCGCAGTAAAAAGCGGCGATGAACGCGCCAAAGTTGCCTTTGATATATATGAATATCGGATCCGAAAGTACATCGGTGCTTATGCTGTCGCCTTGGACGGGGTTGACGCTATTGTGTTTACAGCAGGCATAGGAGAGAACTCCCCCTTCCTCAGGCAACGGGTGTGTGAAGGCCTTGGATTCCTTGGGGTAACCATTGACCCTGAGAAAAACAACTCAAGAGGTAAAGAAGTCAATATCACCGGGGAAGACTCCAAGGTTAAGGTTCTGGTAATTCCCACTAACGAGGAGTTGGTTATTGCCAGGGACACCCTGGAGATTGTATCCGCTGCAAACAGCGGGAATTAGCAGGCCTGTTCTCCCCTGCCTTTCTCGGGGTCTCTTGCAGCACATCCCACAAACAAGATTACTGAACGCTACAGCCCTATTTACAGGGCCTGTAGCGTTTGCACTTTGCAAGGCGTGCTTGCTTTAACGATCCGTCCGTCACTGAGCATTCCAGTCCTTTGTTATGGCAGGCCTAAAACGCCGAGGCACACGTTTCTTGGCGGATGAATAAGCAGGAAACTTCTGCTTCAGGAACACCGATTTCCATCGCATCGCAGGTAATAACATAGTGTCCGGGGCTTTCATTACCGTTGATGTCAAAGATTAAGACCTCTTCTTCTTTATAGGCAGGGCGCTTCACTACAAGATGTTTGCCTGCGCACTTATGAGGATTTGCCACTATGTAAAGATCTCCTGTATCCTCCAGTCTCCAATGAGCGATGTCAAGACCTGTGGAAGCCTTAAGGACATCCTCGTTATCTACGAACCTGCCTATCTTAAAGAACGGATTGAGTTTATTCCGCAAGCGGATTGCTGCCCTCAAGTAGTCATGTAAATCATCGTCCAGAGTCTCTGTCTTATCCAAGCCTACCCAGAATATTGATCCGAGAAGGAGCGCTCTGTTGAGGTCGCAGTGGAATTTCGTCGCCTTCGCCTCACCTGTAAGATGCCTCTTGGGGTTACACATATTGACTTGGACATGTTCAGGGAACGTATATTTATACAGATTATAGAATTCGTCATAAGGGTCTCCGTTCCAGGTGAGGTTTCCCCAGACATAACTTCCGTATATGTCCCCGCAGTTCTCTATCATCAGGAAAGAGTCAGGGTTTATCGACCTTATCCTCTCAAGAAGGTCTCTTAGAACTCGAATGTAACCGCGGTTAAAGTCGCCTATACCTTCGTGGGTATGGTTCTTGTCATAGCAAGGGAAGGGTTCGGCGGATCCCAGCTGGTCCAGGTATATTCCGGTCGCTCCATAACTTTTTACCATCCAACTGCCTATATCTATGAGATAGTCCTGCCAGGCTTTGTTTGAAGGACAAAGCACTACGAACTTATGGGGACCGTACTGTTCGTAAGTCATTCTCCCTGCCTCATCCTTGATTGCCCACTTTTTACCCAAAGTCTCGAAATAGTCAGATTCTATGTGGAATATCCTGGAGTTTATGTAGAATGTAACAAATCCGCCCTTTTCCTTTACATACCTGCAGCCCTCCGCAAGCTCCCAGCATGTCCCAAGCTCCAAGTCAGGATGATACTCAGGATAATCCTGGTCGAAGCCGGATCGATTCCATGACGCTATAAACATGTGCCTCATGCCGTACTCGTCCAGTCCTCGATCATACATAGATGGAATATCACTGAATCTGTTATAGATGACACCATCCCTCTTAAAATTGTAGCACTGGTTGAGGATGGTTTCGTCCGTGAGGTACAGAGGATTGTCAGGCATATGAATGATGCCGTCAATCCATTCTCGATACCGCAAAGCTCCAAAGTGCCAATCTTCCGTGGTGATACCTACACCGTAAGGATGGGAGCTCCAGGTTTCACCCGGATTGACTGTAACATATTTTCTCATAGCCCATCCCATCCACGGGTGCTCCGGGCCCCCGGTTTCAACTCTGAGGCCTGTCACGGTGAAATCCCGGTCGTATGAACTAATATAGAAGCCGTTTTCATCATCATAGTAGTACATCCAATTCATAGAGGCAAGCCCGCAATAGTTTATCTCACGGAAGAACACGCCGTCTTCTCCACGCTTTGTCGCAGCCCTCCAAAAATTCAGGTACCGCTCGGAAGTGTATTCCCTTATGGGGGCAAGGGTTTTCTCTCCGGCATGGTGAGGGTAAATCATGATGTCATCCTGCCAGGAGGCTCCTAAATATACGCCGCGGAAACACGGAAAAAGGACTTCGACTATCTGATAACGCCTATCATCATTTTGGACCTCTAAGAACCATAGGGTTACAGCATCATTTTCCTTGACCTCGATGCGAACCGAAACGTGGATACGGACAGGTTCAATCCCATTTACCGGGGCGCTTAGAAACTTGACAACCAACGAACGCCCGCACTGCCCGGCTGGATTCTCATCACCGGTTATCTCTTCAACCGATATCACCTTGGTAGGGACTATCTCCACTTTCTCACGAGACGGCAGAGAAAGGCAAAAAAGCTTGTACAACGGATATTCCGGATCTACTTTGAGATAATCGTCCTTTGTGATTTTGTTCTTTAATGAGGCAAGACAGCCTGTTTCACTATCTATGGAAATTGCAAGATACTTATTCCCTACAGTAGGTCGCATATCCGCTAGTACCCCACTTTCTCATATTCATCCCACGCCAGTGCATTAAACCTCTCGGCTCCGTCAAGGTGGTTGCTCATGTAAATATGAGGTTTCTTCCCCTTTTCCAGCAATAACTCAACAACACGGGCCTGTATGGCCCAGACAATATATGATGCTGCAATGCCGGAAGAAGGACAGATCCCCTGTCCAAGCTCATCCACGTGTACAAGGGTGTCTCCAATATCAGAGCAGTTATCTATTACAATATCAGATACTTCAAACAACTTCTTGCCGCCGGGATGCATGGAGTCAAGATGCCGAGAATACTCGAGAGATGTAAGCCCTATTACCGTAACTCCCAGGTTACGAGCACAAATGGCCATCTCTACACACAAAACGCTTATCCCGGAAACTGAACCGATAAGCAGAACATCCCCGGGGAGCATATTGCTCTTATCCACTATGAACCCAGGCAACCCATTAATGGAATCCATAAAGACCCTCTTTTTCGAAACTGAGCGGGCCCTCGGCCTTACCGGGTTATCCACATTCACTGAGACCCTCACCGGTCTTACAGCCATTAATCCCCCTGATCGTCCGATAGCCTCATACATAAGCATATGGCCTGTATCCATAATATGCCATACTCCGTCATTGATAAGCGCGTCTGTAATAGCTGAAGCGCTCCTATATATCGCATCAATCTGAGTGTCCTCTATTCTCTCAAGGACTTCCTTCATTTTCGTGAAATACTCTGTAGTCAACACTGCTTCCCACCTCTGTATGAGGCCTTTAGGTTCCCTAGGATCTCTTCGGTCCATGGAATCCCTGTCTCCTTCATTGCAATAAGAAGGGCGCCTATGACAGGCTGAAACCTTGGCCTTACAATGTTTATCCTCTGACAGGATCTGCGTATGCACTCTTCAAATCGATCTCGGAGGATCTCCCCGAACTCGGAAATACCGCCTGTAAGAGCCAGGTCGTAGCAATTGTCGTCCATTCCCAGCCGCTCTATGACTTTGACCGCCATCTCCGCCAGACCTCTTGCTGCTCCGTCAACAATGGAAATCGCCACATCGTCGCCTTCTTCCGCAGCTTCTTTCACCAACGGCGCAAGATGCGCGACTCCCGACGTAACAGAGCTCCTCAATTGTTCAACTTTTTCCAGTCGGTAATACTTAAGAATTTTCTCAGTGAGAACAGTCTGAGGTCCCAGCCTGTCAAATTCCCGGGTCACTGCCTCCAAAGCCTTGGTCCCTATCCATTGTCCGCTTCCCACGTCGCCTATGACAGGGCCCCACCCTCCGACAGTTACCCGTTGTCCGATGAGAGAAACACCCATGGCGAATGAACCTGTGCCCGCCAGCGTCACAACTCCGTGGTCTTTTGCCAGAGCCGCATAGAATACGCTGAAGTCATCGGGATGAAAAGAAACCGTCCCTCGGAACACACCCAACTCAGAAACAATCCGGTCTCTATATCGACCTATACCCGGAACAGCTATGACAACGCGACATGTATCCTTAGGATCGATACTGCCGGCGACTGCCTTAACTGCTTCTGTTACAGCCTGAATAGCTTTCTCTTTGCCGACGAAGAGCGGGTTTGACCCGGTAGTTATTGCTTTCTGAAGAACATTCCCGCAACAAGTGGCAAGGACGGCCTCGGTTTTGGTGCCTCCTCCGTCCACGGCTATCAGATACTTCATACCTAGAACCCCTTTATTCTCCGGCCGTACTTCTTTAAGAGGGCGCTGTTAAAGCCATCTCCTTCCGGCATATTCGAACTCATGAGGACCGGCGGTACCACTCCGGCTTCCGTGAATCTGGCAGCGATTTCTACTACCAGGCAATTTGCAATATACATTCCTGCAATCGATGACAATGCGCCTACCCGCTGCCCTGTCCCGCTCAACTCCACGGCAGCGTCGTTTTCCACGATACAGTTGTCTATAACTACATCAGCGATGTTCATGAGCTTCATGCCTGTTGCGTGCCTGGGCTTCAGGTGTTTGCTGATATCCTTCGATGTTATGCAGATTACATTCATCCCGGCTTCCTTGGCTAATTGAGCCATTTCGACGGGAACAGGGTTAATCCCTGAGTTTGATGCAATCAGCATCGGCTCCCCTTCCCTCACGTCCAGGTCCCGGAAAATCACACCGGCATATCCGGGCAATCTCTCAAGCCTCGTGCTCCTTAAAGCACCTTCATGCAACATGGTGCCTGAATCAAAAACAGGATTCACAGGCACGAGGCCTCCGGTTCGATAGAACATCTCCTCAACTATCATATGAGAATGGCCTGTGGAAAACACATGTAAGACACCGTCTTCAAGCAATGAACCTGCAGCTAAATCAGCAGCCTCAGCGATGGCTTGTGTCTGACTCGTGTTTATTCTGTCCAGGAGGTCCAGAACACACTGCCTGTAGCTTTCTATGTATGACATACACTAAGGGACCAGCTCCTATCCTACCATCATTAGCGAAGTATTCTCCGCCAGTCTCAGGGACAAGGGAGCGGAAGGCGCTCGGAGATCCCAAGCGCCTTGCCGGGAATTCACTGCCCATAGTAAACTAGAACTTGCCTGAGAGTACATCTTGAGCTTTTTTCTCAACAGCTGCTACGGCATCCTCCACACTCCGTTCACCCAGCCACATTAGGTCGAACTCCTGCTCCACAAGGGCGAAGAAGTCCACACCATAGACAGGGCTTGGGAATGGCTTGCTGTATTCCAAGGCTTCGATGAAGTACTTGTTATCAGGGCGTGCCTTCACGAAATCAGTAGTATCAACGTCCTTTCTCGATGGTAGGCCCATACCTGTATTGAGGACAATTTGCTGTGCTTCTTTGCTTGCAAAGAATTTCAGCACGCGCCAGGACAGGTCCGGATTCTTTGCGCCTGACGGAACGGCCCAAGCATTAACAAAGGCGACGTTTACTTGGGATTTGCCCTTTGGAAGCGGCCTAATCACATAGTCTATGTTCGCGTTCATAAGGTCTACTGTAGTAGACAGACCGCCCATTAGCATTGCGACTTTGCCTGCGACAAAAGGCGCGGACTGAGGCCTTCCAAACTGCATGGCCTGGGTCTCAGTGGGGACTGATTTGTCAACTACACACATCTCTTGCAGGAACTTAATAGCTTCTATACTCTCCGGCATACCCAACAGGGACTGCCCTTCCACAGTACATAGCCCACCGTTGTTCTGCATCAAGAAGTCAGTGAAAGCGTCCATGTACTTTCTGAAGTAGAATCCCCACTGATCAGCGTGTCCGTCACCGTCAAGGTCTTTTGTCATTTTCTTGGCTATGGCTCTGAAATCGTCCCATGTCCAGTCCGGATCCGGTATGGGGACACCCGCCTCGTCGAATAACGTCTTGTTAAAAAACATGACTTTGCTGGTTATATCCCTTGGCATTGCATAAAACTCGCCATTATAAGTAAGGGCGTCTGAGACTACGGGGTAGACCTTTGCCATCTCGTCCTTGTAGTCTTCTTTGACATAGCGGTCAATGTTCATGATAGCGCCCTTATCGGCGAAAATCGGTATCTTGTCCATGGCAATCATCATTACATCAGGGAGATCAGCGCCTCCGGCAATCATTACAAGCATTTTGTCAGCATACTTGCTTCCAATCTGAATATACTCAAGTTCCAAATCCGGATTCAGCTTCTCAAATTCAGTCTTCAACTGAATCAGCGGTTGCGACGCAGTAAAATCCCACCATGAGATTACTTGGACTTTAGTCTTCTTAGCCGCAGCTTCCAGCCCGCCACACACAGGCATCGCAAGTGCCAGGATGACTATGAAAAGCAACGTCCTTCTGACGGAAGATCTCATTTCCTTCATTCCTCCCTTTTGATTCAGTCAATCTCTTTCCGGATGACACGGCCTCCATGGCCTTGTGAAGGCCACTTGCACTTGTCTGTCACTCCTTTCTAAATTATTGATTAGCAAGAAATCAGCCCGAGCGGCACCTGTCTACACATGGCATTGCGACTTCATCTTCCTCCAAGGCCGGTGGTAAGGATTCCCGCCATAAAATACCTTTGGAAACACATGAATATCACTATAAGAGGGATAATCGACAGTGTGGTTGCAGCCATTAGAATATCCCAACTCGATTGCACATTGGTTTGGAGATATGTCAGGCCTACCTGAATAGGCATTTTCAGAAAATCGTTAATCACTACGTTAGGCCATAGAAAGCTGTTCCATTCAGTCTTGAAACCGATAATTGCAAGGGTGGCAATGGCGGGTTTGGAGTTGGGCATGATAATATTCCGCCAGACGCCCCAGGATGAACATCCGTCAATCAGAGCTGCTTCTTCCAATTCCCGGGGAATGCTGAGGAAATGCTGCCTCATGAAGAAAATGTTAAATACCAAACCGGCGCCGAAGATTGGCGGGATGATGAGAGCTGTGTACTTATTTATCCAACCGAGCTTTCGAACTAAGGCATAACGGGGAATAAGAGTGACATGGCCTGGCAACATCATTACCCCAAGGAGCAACATGAATATGAAATCTCTGCCCTTAAACTGAAGCCTTGCAAAGGAATACGCTGCCATGGAAGCAAGAGTTATTGATGCTATAGGCACTATTGAAGCCAGCATAAGGGAGTTCAAGAGAAACCTGTGAAACGGAAGCACGCTCAAAGCCTTTCGATAATTGTTAAGGGTAGCCGGATTAGGTATCAGATCCAAAGGGTTGCCGCCGTATATCTGGCGGCTGGTTTTGAATGAGGCTGTGACTGACCAGACAAACGGGAATATCATAACAATGGCAACCAAAATCAAGATCGCATATAGGGCAGCAATGTGTAACCTCTTCTTACGCTTCACACTGTCTCCTCCCCTATGAAAATCTAGAAACCAATCTCTTCTTTCCTTCTCCTCGCAGCAAATTGAATCAAGGTTATCACAAAAAGTATTACAAACAGCACCCATGCCATTGCGGAAGCGTACCCCATTCTGTACCTCTGAAACGCTTGGGCATAGATGTAATAAAGAATTGTGTTAGTGCTGCCGCCGGGCCGGCCTTCAGTCATGACGTATACAGCTTCAAAGAGGTTGAAGACCTCAATAATCAGCATGATCGTGGCAAAGAGTGTGGTATTGGATAGCAGAGGAACAGTGACATATTTGGTTTTCTGCCATCCTGTAGCCCCATCTATTTCCGCGGCTTCATACAGTTCATTTGGGATGTTTTGCAGGCCGGACAAATACATAATCATGTAGTAACCTGAGACTTGCCAAAGCCGCATGATACTGAGAGCAGGCTTCGCCCACACCCTGCTTTCCAGCCAGCGCGGCGGATTGCTTACCCCGATTAGCTTCAATAATGCGTTAAGAACGCCTTGATCCGGATTGAATATCCAGAGCCAGACCATGCCGATGGCAATAGTCGATGTAATAGACGGCATGTAATATGCTGCACGGAAAAATCCAATCCCCGGCAGTTGCTTGTTTAACGCCATTGCCATAGCCATGGCAAAGACTATGCCAAGAGGCACTATAGCCACGACAAAGTAGACGGTATTGTAAAGACACTGAATGAATGTTTCATCTCTGAAAACTCGGGCGTAGTTCGCGAAGCCAACCCACTTAGCAGGTGTTAGAAGATCCCAGCTTGTAAACGATATGTAGAGTGAGTACACAAGAGAGCCATAGACAAAAATCCCAAGTCCGATGAGAGAAGGCAAAATGAAGGACCAAGCAGTTAGCGTTTGTCTCACCTGGCGTTGACTTCTGTCGAGACTTCTCATCATACCATCCCTTCCGTTGGCTGCCTTTTTGCAGGCATGGCACAATAATTGACCTCTCTAAAAAGGCTGCTCATTGATTTCCTTTAAGGAATTCCTTTTTACTTCACTTGCGCCTTATCGCTCCAGCGTAACTCTGAAACGGTATTGATCGCCTCGGTATATTGAGATGGTGTGCTCTATTGGTACACCCGCTTTAGAAAAAGATACTCGCTCCAATTTAAGAACTGCTTCTTGGGCGTCAATCTGAAGCAGTCTCTGCTCCCGTTTATCAGGCAAGGCTGCCTCGATAAATTGAGTGCCGTACCCCGGCTTAATGCCGATTTTGTCTTCTATAAGTCTGTACACTGAGACATTATCGACAATGTCGTCATAGATGTCTTTAAACGGCTCATAAGGCACCCTTAGAAGCTCAATTGCCATGGGTTCGTTATCAGCTAATCTTAATCTCTCCACCCTTATTGTAAGAGCATTGTTGTCGTCCAGATTCAGCTGTTCAACAGGCCCTTTTACTATCTCTTTCTTTAGGACTCTGGCACCGGGGGTAAACCCCCTCATTTCCATATCCTCACTGAAGCTATAGAGCTTTGACAGATCCCACTGGTGTTTAGCAACCCGCACAAACGTGCCTTTGCCCTGGCGAGTCACAACCAAGCCCTCATTCACCAACAGATGAATTGCCTGCCTTACCGTGATCTTACTGACTCCGTGAAATTCAGCCATTTCGGCTTCTGTCGGAAGCTGATCTCCTGGTTTAAGTTGATTCTGAGTAATCTTTGCACGCCAGTATTCCGCGACCTGAACATAAAGAGGTATACTGCTTTCCCTGTCAACTCCGGCAACATGCATCTTCGTCACAACTCTCCCGCTTCTTGTGATTATTTCCGCTAATCCTTGGCAACTTCTCCAAGGAAGCTTGAGCATTACATATGATTATAATCATTTCAAAGGAATGACTATGTTATTATAATCACTCGTATTGTTCTGTACAGAATCGCAAATTCCTTCTTAATAGGGAAAAACAATTGTAAGATTACAAGGAGTAATCTCCCCGGGTGGAGCACTTTGTACTAAAAGAGGCGGTTAAAGATTTCAGCCCACAGTTGTCGAATGCTATTAGCTGCAGGACTTTCCCGATCCTGACCCGTTGAACGGGACGGGATGATTGGCTCTCCTTTGACAAGGGCCTTAACCACTTCCTCATCAAACGGGACTCTCCCTGCCATGTCAACGCTATGCGCACTGCAGAATTCCTCAATATCCGCTGACATCTCATAATCCAGATCATACTTATTTATGCACACCGCTACTTCCACGTCAAAGTCACGAGCAAGAGAATACAGTCTTTCCATGTCATGGATACCTGCAATTGTAGGTTCTGTCACGATAAGAGCTAAATCCACGCCGGACATTGAAGATATCACAGGACAACCTATACCCGGAGGTCCGTCACATATGATAAGGGGAGAATCAAGGGTTTCAGCAATACGCCGAGCCTCGCGCCTGACCTCTGTCACCAGCTTGCCGGAGTTCTCTTCAGCCACACCGAGCTTGGCGTGAACAAGCGGCCCGTAGATGGTATCAGACACAAACCGGTGGCCTGCAATTACATCCTTCATACTTATGGCTTGATTAGGACAGATGTGAAAGCACACGGCACAGCCTTCACATGAAATGGGCTCTATCTTGACACGCCCTTCATGCGCAGTGATAGCGTCAAAGCGGCATATCTTTCTGCATTCTCCGCAATTATTACATTTCATCCGGTCCATAGAAGCTCTTTTGAGACCAAAAAACTCCTTCGTCTCTCTTACGTCAGGCTTTAGTATGAGGTGGAGGTCTGCAGCATCTACATCGCAATCAGCCAGGACAGTCATCTTGCAAGGAAACGAATCCTTTGCTAACCCTGCAAAAGCCCCGACTATGGTAGTCTTCCCGGTGCCTCCTTTACCGCTGATGACCAGTAATTCCTTCATAACGATTTCGTCCCTTCAAATGCTGTTCCTGTTCCGGGCTTAAACCCGATCCGTGGTAACACAGATTGCATGCCATAGATCCTGAAACACCCTTTTTATCTCAGGAAACTCGTGAACAAGATGTCCGCCTTTGGCGTAGCACTTGGCATATTTTCGATCAAATGGGATTTCAGCAAGTATATGTATGTTCTCCGCCTTACAGTAATCCACTAATCCGCCATTTCCCAAACCGGCTCTGTTAATCACCACACCAAACGGAACTTGCAGCTCTCTCACCATATCGACAGCAAGTGTAAGATCGTGGAGCCCAAAGGGAGTAGGTTCTGTAACAAGCAAACAGAAATCGCTGCCACTTACTGAAGCCACAACCGGACATGAAGTCCCCGGTGGGGAATCAATGATCGAGATGGCACGTTCAGGCTTGTTCTCCGCGTGATTCTTCACTGCTTTCACAAGGGGAGGCGCAAGCGGACTCCCAATATTCAACCTACCGTGTATATGAGATACGGAGCCCGCCTGACCCCACTCAACCACCCCAATCTCCAACGGTTCTTCTTGGATAGCGCTTGCCGGACAAAGCAGCGTGCATCCGCCGCATCCATGACACAACTCCGGGAAGGTCAACACATGCTTTCCCAAAGGCAAGATCGCGTTGAAAGCGCAGATTTCTCCGCACCGTCCACATCCATTGCACTTCTCCTCATCCACAATAGGCACAGGCACAGTAACTTCGACAGAACCTTCAAGTACAGGTTTGAGGAATAAGTGCGCGTTGGGTTCTTCCACATCACAATCGACAAAACATACGGTTTCCGTTTCTGTAAGGGTCAAAGCCAGGTTCACTGCAACAGTAGTCTTGCCTGTTCCACCCTTTCCGCTGGCAACAGATATGATCATGCGACATCCCCACTTGTGACTGTTTTGTCTTCGGTTATCCCATCTTTATTTCTTACCGCATTCATGACCATCGCCATGATCTTCATGGTGTTCACAATTGTGGCTTCTTTGGGGCTCAGTTTGCCCGTGTTCACAAAGGCTTTCCCCGCCTTTTAGGGTACCGGCGGCAAATGCCTTGGCTACCTCGTCAACAAGCCCGGTTACTCCCACAACAGTCTGTATGTTCTTCTCCGCAAACAGGTTCTTGGCTCTCATACCCATTCCCCCTGCGATAATGCAGGAAACACCCAGTTTTGACAGGTATTCAGGCAGAAAACCGGGCTCATGTCCGGGATTGGGAATTACAGTCTTATCTGAAACCGAACCGTCCTTCACATTATATAAGGTATATTCAGGGCATCTCCCAAAGTGCGGTGCTACCGCGGATCCCTCTGTCGCAACTGCAATCTTCATTTATAGGCGCCTCCTTCACAGTCTTTTCATATCTTATCAGCCCCGGATGGCTTCTCAACCAACACCATTTCTCTTGTCTTGAGGCCGGCGTAATCCATGTCAGGCATGCGCTCAAAGGCCACAACGGTTTTCGCAATAATTCATCGGACAGCCCTGAGGAAGCTGCCTTTTTCTTGCGTCAACTTCCTCAGCGTATGGATCCGACAATGGCTCTACGACATATTAAGCCCCGTATGCGAATCTGTTGTAGCCCCGGAAGCCCGGGTTAACTTACCTTCCTTGTAAGCTGTGACAGCGTCGCGCACTGTACCGGATTCCATGATGAATACCTTGATCCCCGCTGCCTCCAGTGCTCGGGACGCGTTTGGGCCGACATGGCCTGTGATCACCGCATCAACTCCACAATTTGCAAGAAACTGAGCGCTCTTTACACCTGCGCCTCCTACCGCAATCGTGGCTTCGTTTTGCTCAACCCTGTACTCCTCTGTATCAAGATCAATAATAACGAAATACTTGCATCTTCCGAAGCGAGAATCAAACTCTGAGTCCAAGCTCTTGTCTTGCGCAGTTACTGCTATCTTCATTTCAGAGCCCCCTCATTCACTATTGCATCCCAATTTATTCCAGATCGCATTGTTTCATTGTCATATTCCTCTACATGGCCCAGATCGCATAATCTGGCTAACTCAGGATCAAGAGGTAATGCACCCAAATAAGGTATCCCTGACGATTTTGCGAGTTCCTCTCCTTTGCTGGCCCCGAACAGATGAAGAATCTCACCGCACTTCGGACAAACTGCGTAACTCATGTTCTCAATAAGACCCAGAATTTTTGCATTCATCATAGAAGCCATTCTTATTGCCTTCTTAACAATCATTGCAGCAACATCTTGAGGGGATGAGACAATTACTACCCCACTCAGAGGTAGGGACTGCATGACAGTAATAGGAACATCGCCTGTTCCCGGAGGCAAATCAACAATGAGATAATCAAGTTTTCCCCAGATTACGTCTGTCCAAAATTGCTTTACCGCGCCTGCAATTAGAGGGCCTCGCCAGATCACCGGGTCATCCTCATTCTTAAGGAGTAAATTGAGAGACATGACTTCAATACCTAAATCGCTTTTAACAGGAAAAATTCCAAATTCCATGGCTTCAGCAGAAGATTTGATACCAAACATCTTCGGGATACTAGGTCCTGTAATGTCAGCGTCAAGCAAACCCACTCGGTAACCGTCTCTGGCCAGTTTCACTGCGATAAGAGCGGCTACTGAGGATTTTCCTACACCCCCTTTACCGCTCATAACAGCTATTACCTGGTTTATACTGTTGAAATCGCTTTCCGGAAGAGTCTCAATTGGCTGTTTCAGCTTACAGCCTGAAGCCTCTTCCTGTTCACTAACGTCTTTCGTTCCTTGCCCCACAGAGAAGTCGCCTCCCGCCTCATACATTCTTAACAACCCTTAAGTATTCAGGGGACAAGCGCAAATGCCTTGCCCCCTCAGATAATATACCTGAACACACGGTGCGGAAATCGCATGCCCTACTTATCTTTCCCTGTACAGTCAGCTTCTTGTTTACCCAGCATTTCCAAACGTCCCTCAATAGCATCTAGCTCTTCCTTGAGTAATGCCGCTTGTTCCTTTAGGAATGCTACTTCTTGTTCAACAGAGACTTTAGCTGCATATTCAGGATTATACGCCATAGATTTGGCACCGTATGGCGGAACTTGTTGAAAGGCAGGATTGGGATAACCGGGTCCGGTGTGATACGCAGGCACTGCCCATCCAGGGGGATAACACCGCATCCAACCTCTACCCCAACCTCTGCCCCTGCCTCTTCCGAATCCTCTTCCTCGGAACCCGGGTTGAGGATTCATATAACCAGGAACCGGCAATCCGCCGCAATATCCTGCAGCTCGTCCTGTCATAGGGCCAAAACCGCAAGGTCCTGTTCCGTCTCCTCTTGGCATATCTCGCACCTCCTTCTCTCAGGAATCTTTAAAGGATTGGAAGATCTTCTTTCGTCGAGTCAGAAGATCCACAGTAAGTAAGAACGCACACCCACTAAACAAATAATCAATGCGCTCGTTTTTCGGAAAAGCATCAAGTGATTAATGGGCATATGCTCACACTTAGTATAGCCATTATTATGAGCATATGTCAATAACTAAACATAAAAAATGTCCTCTTCTTGATTACACATTCACCTCTGAGTGGTCAAGAACAGGACAAGGCCTGGCAAAATCTGTTGACGTCATTCAGTCAACTTTGATTCCGTCTTCCACCATGACGGCCCCACGGCATATTCCCAAATCCGTGCCCCTTGTGATCTGTCCGCTGCACGTTTCCACCGCCGCATTTAGGACATGTCATTTCAATGCCACATCCGCCTGTGCCAAAGGGAACTTGGAAATCATGATCACATGCTCTGCACTTGAACTTTCGCATTGCCACACGATAGTTTCCACCTTCTATGCGAATAGCCCGCCCTTCCACGAGAGCCCTTGCAATCTTCTCCCTGGCGGAAGTAAGATCCCTCTGGAACGTTGGCCTCGAGATTTGCATTATTTCCGCGCATTCCTCTTGCTGCAGACCTTCAAGATCCTTTAGGCGAATCGCTTCAAGCTCTTCTACAGTCAGCACTTCTTCTTCAAGTTCACGAAGGGGCACTCCTTGGGGTTTGAACACAGTCACATCAGGCAAAAATCCTACGCGTCTACATTTTGGGGGCCTTGGCAACTCGTTCGCCTCCGTTCCCGTTTGCGCCATTTTCACTCACTTTTGCATTATCTACTCATCTCGTCGCCATGGTCTTAGTTGCCTTCATTATACTATATTGCCCACAGATTCATCCCGGTTCCCGCCATCAAACCGGTTACTTTCATTCTGCCAATAGCTGACTGCCCTAATCGCTAATCTATGACGCTACCGTCAGTGTTTCAGTCATATGCTCATAACTATCATAGGCTTTCTGTAATCATACGTCAAGCATTGAAAACACTCGTAATGAATCCCGGGGTCTTCCCGACGGACCCTATAACGCTGACTAAAACGGGCCATCCTAGGCATAATCATGGAATGAACAGTCAGGGAGGGAGATCGATTGAGGGGCTTGCAGACAGTAGTTATGACCGTTGCAGGAGCTGTGGCACATTTAGTCGCCACTGTAATTATGGACTTGCTTTTTCCCCTGGCAGGAAACACAGCTATCGAGTAACAGCATTGTCTGGATCCCCACCAGGTATCACCATGCTGCTGCAATCCCGTCCTTCTGCGGTTCAGAGCCTGAGATAAATACGCCGGTTTCAGGGTGACGCCAGATCATCCGGCCTCCGCCGAATCTGCCGGAATCAGCAGTGCAAAGATACACTGGTGTCGCTGTTTGACGGCCTGCCGCAAGTCTTATAACGTTTAAGTCGATTGGGGCTGGTGAGGCCGCCGGTGGTTGTCCAACATCCTGCAACTGCCGCACTTTCCGGATCCCCGGGTTCAGGCCAGTCCATAGCTTTCGTGGGACAAATGAGATTGCGACGAATAGCTAAGTAGTCTCTATTGAGTAAAGCCCATGTAGGCACATTAGATACCAAAGGATCAGCCACAAAAGCATAAGCATCGGAAAATGCCAACTTGAGCGCTTCAATCACCAGATGAAGCTCATCTTTGGATACGTGTCCGAGTGAAGCAATATCAAAGCCTTCAAGGAGCATACGCATCACAGGACTGCGAGATCAAGTCCATAAGTGTGTGTAAAATCCCTCGGTTAGATGAACTCAGCGTATTGGGGTAACCTTACTTACTTTTTTTGCTTGTTGCTGTTGTTTTTTCCATTCATGGTATTCCGTCATGTCCAGGTATCTTTTGCCGC
>JAKPFY010000308.1 GCA_029551185.1 Bacillota bacterium | reverse complement strand
CACAAGCAGATAATGAGAATAAATGTTCGCTTATTTTTCCCGGTTAATTCCCCGAGTACCTTCCACAGTGGACGTGAAGGTGGAATTTAACCTGGGAAGCCAAATGAAGTAGAATTTAGTCTGGGAAGCTCTCGGGGAATGGAGAGAAAAATGACAGACTTAAGGATAACAAAGAACAAGCATCTGGATTTGGAAACACGCAATGAGATTCAAGGGTGTCTGGACCACGGGATGACTTTCAAAGCCATTGGACGAAGGATCGGCAAGGACCAGACAACTGTATCCAAGGAGGTGAAAAAGCACATCACCGTCAGAGCGTCGAACTATGTCAGACGCAATGAGCAAGGGGAGGAACTGCCGCATGAACCTTGTCCTTTGCTGCTCAAGGCGCCTTTTGTCTGCAATCCTTGCTCCAAGAGGAGTTACGGATGCAGAAAGGACAAGCAATTCTACTTCGCCAGTCATGCCCAGGAAAACTATATGACCACCTTATCCGAGTCGCGTAAGGGCATTGCGCTCAACCGTCAGGTTTTCTACGACAACGACCGGATCATTTCAAAAGGCGTCAAGAATGGCCAGCACCTGTATCACATCCTGCAGACACACAACCTGGGTGTATCCAAGTCGAGCGTTTACCGATATGTCAAAAAAGGTTATCTCTCCATTGCGGCCATTGATCTGCCTAGGGCGGTCAAGTTCAAGCCCAGAAAACAGCAGTACGCGCCTTATGTTCCCGCCGCCCTTAAAATCGGCAGATCCTATGAGGATGTCTGTGCCTACTGTGAACTGAACAACATCCGCAACTGGGTCGAAATGGATACGGTGATTGGAAGAGTCGGCGGTAAATGCATCATGACCTTCGATTTCACCTTCTGCAACTTCATGATCGGTATTCTGCTGGACAATAAAAGCGCTGCTGAGGTCTCCGCAAAAATCATCGGACTCAAACAGCGCCTGGCCGAGGCTCATCTATGCTTTGGAACGCTGTTCCCTGTCGTGCTGACAGATAACGGCGGTGAATTCTCGGATGTCTTCACCCTTGAAACAGGATTGGATGAAACCAAGGAGACCTCGCTTTTCTTCTGTGACCCCAACAAGGCTTACCAGAAGCCGCGTGTTGAGAAAAACCATACGCTCTTTCGCGACATCCTGCCCAAGGGAAGCAGTTTTGACGCTCTCACGCAAGACACAGCTGACATAATCTTCTCTCATATCAACAGTGTCAAGAGAAAGCAATTCAACGGCAAGTCGCCCTTTGAGCTCTTTGCCTTCGCCTTTGGGCAAGACGCGCCTAAGGTTTTAGGCATTTCCTTCGTTGAGCCCGATCAAGTAGTTCAATCCCCGCGACTGCTCAGTTTGATTCAAGCTGGTAAGGCGTAAAGCCGACCGTCTCCGCTTCTATCGCAACTATACATCAGAACCGGACAGTTAACCACTATTTTGACACGAGCGCTTCCCATCCTAAACGCCACCTCAGTGGACTTCTGTGTGGGAATGATCCATTGAAGGCTTGTTTGCCATACTCTTCTTTATATAAAGATGCCTGGCACTATCCCGATTTCACGCCTTTTGCTTCCTGTTTCCCATATTAATGTCTGGCGTTTCCCTATGTATCTTCTACCCCTTTACCACTGTGGAAGTTACTCGGGGAATTAACCTAAACTGCCCTTCTAGCGCTCTTGACCGAAGCCCCCCACATGTTTATACTGATTGACACAAGTCAGTGATTGACAACAGTCAGTCTTTTAGACCTGAACGCTGACGGAG
>JAKPFY010000269.1 GCA_029551185.1 Bacillota bacterium | reverse complement strand
TCTGTCTAATCCCTTCATGGCTTATCACCCGGCCTCCAAGTATGCGCTCAAGGTTTTTTGATGCGGTTCTATATGAAGGCCCATCAACTGCCATATGCACCGCTACTTCACGCAATAAGGGGCTTTGCCTCGCTCCCTTGGATAGGCCTAAGGCTTCACCCAGTAGAAACGTATAACTGCCTGTCTCTAGATCCTTGTAATAACGGCGCTTAAATGTTACCGGTACGCCCAGTATAGATTCTATAGTGCGTTCTTTACGATATCCCGCCACAGGCTACCAGGTACGGTACCCAGTGCTCTACTCAGTACCCACTAAGACTTTACTCACTCTTTGCAAATCGATTTATTTTAACAAATATGTGTACATACGTAGGGTCAGGCGCTCCCGCCTGACCGCGAAAGAAATCCCACAGAGCACCGGTTACCTAATCAAGCCTAGATCTACAAGCACATCTTTTAGCTGATTACGTTTCTCTTCCGATAAACCTCTTAAAGGCCTCGCACAGGGCCCTGCGTCGATGCCCATTAAGTTTAATGCTTCCTTGACTACTCCCGGGAACGTACCCAAGGCAAACACACTTCTCAGCTGGGCCAGCCGGTTTTGCGCATCAAGAGCTCTCTTCGTATCCCCTGCTTTGAAAGCTTCGTAGATTTCCGCAACAGTTGACGGCGCAATGTTGGCGGTTGCAGCCACAGCACCTGATGCGCCATATGTCAGCGCAGCGAGGATTAAGTTATCTCGTCCCATGAAGACCTTGAATCTGTCCCGTGGAGTTCGGCGAATAAACTCTCCGACTAAGTTCATGTCCCCACTGCTGTCTTTAACCCCGATTATGTTTTCGATAGCAGAAAGCCTACGAACTGTATCAGGTGCAAGACTGATTGCCGTCTTAGAGGGGTTATTGTATGCAAGAATCGGCAAACCAGTTGCTTCGGCGATCTCCTTGTAATGTAAGTATAGTTCTTCTTGACTTGGCCCTACAAACATGGGCGTCAGTACGGTAACTGCATCTGCACCCATGGACTCTGCCATCTTCACTTCTTTTATTACCATCCGGGTGGTGATGGCAGCGGCTCCTGCAATAACCGGGAGCTTACCCGCGTTTTCCTCCATAACTATCTCAAGACTGCGTTTCTTCTGTCCCAGATCAAATGAGTAGAACTCACCTGTGGTACCATTCACATACAGTCCATGTACACCGCCGTTCATTACGTGTCTGACTAAGGCTCTGAGCCCGGCTTCATTGAGTTCTTCCGTCTCAGTCATTGGCGTAAGCAAGGCAACTATTGCTCCGTGTATATCCCGCATGTTGCACGACACCTCCTTCCAATCGCTAGTCCATGAAAGTGCCACCGTTGATGTTTATCGCCTCACCGACAATGAATCCTGCTTCTTCTGAACACAAGAAGAGGATGGTAGCCGCAACCTCCTCCGGCTTCCCTATACGGCCCAGGGGAACCTTCCGCATCACTGTTTCCCGGTATTCCGGAGTCCACTGCGCAGTCATGTCAGTTTCTATCGGACCTGGACACACCGCGTTCACATTCACTCCGTAAGGAGCACACTCTCGTGCGAAATGTCTGGTGAGATACAGCACCCCGGCCTTCGATGCCCCGTAGCTCAGCGCAGCATTGGGATGAGGCTGTTTTGAAGCAGATGATGCCACATTGACAACCTTTCCATAACCTTGCCTGCACATCACAGGAATTGCCGCCCGGCAGCAATGGAGGGTTCCTGTAAGGTTAACATCCAGCATTCTTTGCCACTCCTCCACCGTCAGCTCAAAAGTTGATGTGCGTTGGTTAAACCCTGCATTATTCACGAGACAATCCAGTCTCCCGATGCCACAAACCGCTGCATCTACAAGCCTGTCTGCGGTATCCGGAGAAGAGACATCGCCTGCTACGGCAATGCATTTTCGCCCCATCGCTTCTATCTCTGATTTCAGTTGATTTAGAAGAGCCTCATTGGTGCCGTTGACAACCAGGTCAGCGTCTTCTTTGGCGAAAGCTAACGCTGCAACCCGCCCTATTCCGCGAGATGCCCCGGTAACAATGACGCACTTTCCTTTAAACCTCACGCTTAGTTGCCTCCAGTCGCAGGATCCTTGCCTAGGATAATCTCCTGAATGTGTATTCTACCGCCCCGGTGTCATCTTGTTCCACGTACACCGAGCCTTTGAACGCCTCATCGACTTCAGGGTAATCTTTCCTGACATGGCCGCCTCGTGATTCCTTACGGGCAAGAGCACTCACAAGAATCAAACGTGCCGCCTCGAGTTTCTGCGTGAATAAGTCATCCTGCTCTGCTTCAGCGCTTTCCAGCTTTTCCTCGACATCCGCTAAGGCCGAAGTCAACCCGGCTTCCGTCCTCATAGAACCAAGCTCTCTACCAAGCAATGCCTGTAGCCATTCGTGACCTGCCTTCCTCGCATCAGGGTTCAGCTTAAGCTCAGCTGACACGTAAGGAGACTCAGCTTTTCGCACGCCTTTTGCTGCAATAGCCTCTGCTGCCAATATGCCTGAAACCAAAGCCTGTGTAGCTGCGTTGCCCGCTAGCCGACACGCGCCATGCACGCCACCTGAAGCCTCTCCAACAGCATACAGGCCTTCCACCCGGGTGGCATACCCTGAGTCAACCACAGCACCACCTGAATGGCTGTGAGGAGCAGGACCTACTTCAAGGAGCTCCTTCTTGGGGTCATGGCCTGCATTGATGAGTCTGTTATAAAACCAAGGATAACCTTTTAGAACCTCCAAAGGAATGTGCCTTAAGTCTACGAAAGCGCCTCCATTAGGTGAGCCATTACCTAAAGAGACTTGTTCCCATATTGCCCTGTTCATAAGCGTTTTCGGGCTTCCGGCTTCTCCTTGGGGCCTGAACTTCAACATAAACCGCTCGCCCTTCGAGTTAAGTAGATATGCACCTTCACCCAGCATAGCTGTGGGACATGGTTCGCCCTTCGCTCCTTCCGGTGAAAGTGATACCATAGGCTCAAACTCAATGAATTCCAGGTCCCGTAGTTCGACACCGGCACGGGCAAGAATTGAAATACCTCTGCCATCTACATCCAAAGGATAGGTGGAGTTCGGTAACAAGCTTCCTGCGCCGCCCCAGGCAGCAATCACAATGGGAGCTGATATCACTTGTGGCGCACCGTCGATGAGGAGTCTGGCTCCTGTGACTCCACCTTCGTCGCATAGCAAGTCTGTACACGTCGCGCGCGAAATCAGTGTAACTCCACGCTCCTCCAGCCATTCCCTGAGCACTCGATACATCTGGACACCGATGATCTCAGAAGTCTGGCACAGAGACCGCGGATATGTTGACCCTGAGGCATGTCTGCGATAGTAATCACCGTCTACCCTGGCAAACTCCACTCCCCAGCTTTCTACCAGGTTGACACACCTGTGAGCATCATCGCACATACTCTTCACCAGTGCCTCATCATTCACAAAGGTGCCGATGGTAAGAGTATCGAGCATATGCTGCTGAGGTGTATCGCCCCATTTATTCGGTTGAATCGATGCGTTCAATGCTGCAATAACCGGTGTTGCGCCCGCGCCCTGAGATGCTACGGCTACGCGCCGAACTCCCAGTTCAACAAGCCTACAAGCTGCAACAAGACCGGATAAGCCTGAACCAACAATCAGAACATCAAATGCCAGATCATACATTCAGCGTTACCTCCCCCAAGCTAAGCTGTAACCGCTTCCCTCGCCTTGGCGAGGCGACTCTGTCGGAATTCATACAACGACACCAAAGCAAACCCGATGACGCCGATTATCGTGCTTACCTTCTCAGGTATAATCGTTGCCAGCGCGAGAGCGATCAGCACGGCACGCATGGCTTTCGATTCGATAGGCCTAAAGAGGAAACCAGTTGTTCCGGCAGCCATCGCATACACGCCGATCAAGATGGCTATGAAATACAACAGTGTGTTGTAGATGCTTCCTACAAGCATGATCTCAGGCTGGTAAACCATAACGAAGGGGACAAGGAAAGACGGAATCGCAAAAGTAAATGCTTTTACCCCTGTATGCCAGTAGTTAGCATGGGCCAATCCTGCTGCGGCAAACGTAGCAACGCACACAGGCGGTGTGATTTGCGCCAGGATCGAGAAGTAGAACACAAACATATGCGCAGCCAGCGGAAGCACACCTAGTTTGATTAAGGACGGAGCAAACAGGATTGATCCAACGGAGTACGAGGCCACTGTCGGAAGTGCCATACCCAGAATGACACACCCTATTAGAATCACAACGAGCGAAGGCAGCAACTGACCTGCACCCATCGACATAAGTAAACCCGATACTTTAGCGGCCAAACCGGACTGAACTGCCACGCCAATTACTATCCCTGATGCAGCTATTGGTATTGCCAAACCTGCCGCTTCTTTGCTGGCGCTCAATATTGCCTCAATCAGCGATTTCAAGGTTATCCGATGCTTTTTGCTTATGAATCCGATGATCAGAATGGCAAGAATAGCCCGTGTAGATGCATATACGAGAGAGTTGCCTCTGACAATGAAGTAAACCAACAGTATTGCCGGGATCAGCAGATAGAGCCTAGGAAGAACCGGCTCGGTATCGATCATGTCAGGATCCACTTTTATCTCCTTACGAGCGGCAAGAAGGTGGACTACTAGGTATGCTGACGTGTAGTAGAGAATCGCAGGAACTATGGCAGCCTTTGCGACATTCAGGTACCTGGTGCCGAGTATCTCAGCCATAATGAATGCAGCCGCCCCCATAATCGGAGGTGCCAGCTGCCCACCTGTAGATGCCACTGCCTCAACTGAACCCGCCTCCTCCGGCGTGAATCCGGATTTCTTCATAAGCGGGATTGTAAACACCCCGGTTGTAACTACGTTAGCCACTGCCGAGCCGCTGATCATACCGAAAAGGCCGCTTCCGACTACCGCTGCTTTGGCAGCTCCTCCACGAGTGTTGCGAGTAGTACGCAAACCTAGGTCTACGAAGAGCTGACCGCCGCCGCTCACGTTAAACAGCGCGCCAAAAAGTACGAAGTAGAAGACCTCATTGACACTGACGCCTAACGGCAAGCCAAAAATACCCTGGTCAGTCATTGTAGCGAGCTCTGTGAAGTACTCAAGACTTGTGCCTCCAAACCGAAGCCATCCCGGAAAGTATGGACCGAAAGCAGCATAAGCCAGGAAGGCTATGACGACTCCCAGAAGCCCTGCGCCTACCACTCTCCTGACAGCCTCAAGCACGAGTAGCGTGAGAACGATTGTCACGGTCTTGTCGACAAGGAATACGTCATCGACGTATGGATATCTTACTCCTAATCTGGGCGCCTCCATGACAAAGTAAAGTGCACAGGCTGCGATCACAAGCTGAAGGACAACGTCAACATACCGCTTTGTCTTTTCGCCGAAGGGCTTGTAATAGAACGTCAAGGAAAGAGCAAAGCAAAGATGTATTGAACGCGCTAACAGCGGGTGAAACGGTCTCACTAATGCCATGTATAGCTGGAACACGATCAGACCTAAACCAACTATGAACGGGAAGATCTTATCCTTCTTGAGCATTTGGTAATCCTCCTAACTGTGGTGCCTGACCAACCGTAGCCTACCGAGGCGCTGAGTTCGCACCCTTTGTGACAGAGCGCTCGCTCAGCGCCAAAGCCTGTTAGACAACTATTTCATATATCCCATGTCTCTGTAGTATTTCTCTGCCGCTGGGTGGAGTGGTACGCCGCACTTCTCAAGCATCCAGGCAAGCTCAGGTTCGAACGGTTCAATGGACGCATGCGCTTCAACTAGTGCCTGTTTGTTCTCGCATATTGCCTTGGTCAGTGCATACGTTACGTCGTCAGGCAGATCTTCTCTCACTACCACTACAACGCTGGAACTCAAGGACGGCGTGTCTTCGGGTTGTTTCGCCCAAGTGTCCTTCGGCATTATGGTCTTCTCCCATCCCAGGTTAACGAGCTCATCACGCACGTGCTCGGGGATTGGGATGAATCGGATGTCTGCAGTCAGGCTTAGCTCGCCTATAGATGCTTGTCCTGCCGGGATGTGGTCAATTGTAAGGTCGGCTCTGTTGTCGCGAAGCATAGCGACAATCTCCGGAGAGCCGGCATGAACCACTGAACCGCCCCAGGACTTGATGTTGTCATAAGATGCACCTACAGCAGCCAGTATCTGGTCAGCAGCGGCCTCGCCCAGCATGCCCTTGGTCTTTACAGCAACTCTTACCGGATATTTCTTCTCAGCTATCTCCTCAAGACTTGTGATCCCGCTCTTTCTAACAAAGTCCTCAGTGAAGATAACTACAACAAAAGGACGATCCATTCCGCCGACAATAGCCCTAAATCCAGGTACAGGAGGTCTACCAAGGATGTCACCGTTCATTACCCAGTTTGCAGGGGCGGAATTGGCAAGAGCGATGTCTGCCTTCTTAGCGCCCACCAGCATGGGTCCGTTGATGCCGCCTCCTGTAGTCTCTATGTCGATTGCGTAGCCGGCCGGTAGATACTTTTCAGCGATCTGAGCAATAGTCGAAGCATACACATACATGCTTGTACCAAGACCCTGAGTGGAGAACGATAGCCTGGTGTTAGCAGCAGTTGACACGCTGATACTACCTACAAGAAGCGCCAACATCAAACAAAGACTGGTCACCCGAACAAGTTTACGCATGGTCAGTTTCTCCTCCTTATACTTAAGTGATTTATCTCCGGGTCACAATAACTGCATTTTACCACTTAGTAGTTAGTGTCGGCATCCCTCCCCTGACAGCGCATGCCGGTATATTTTCTCAATGTCTTCTTGTGCAAGGACACGCGGATTGTTGTTCAATAAACGCGTCTGTTTCATCGCATCTGTGACTAGTTCATGAATGTCGGAAGGTTCTACCCCAAACTCAGCCAAAGACAATGGCAAACCGACATCGCGTATGATTGACATGATCTCATCTACATAGGCATAAGCTGCCTCTCTCCGGCTCATGTCTGTAGTTTTCGCGCCCAGTGCACGAGCAAGGATTGCAAACTTTTGTATAGCTGCAGGAATGTTTGCTTCGGAAACATAGAGAAACATTACCGAATTGCTAATCCCATGGGATAAGCCGTGTTTAGACCCTAACGGATAAGCAAGCGCGTGAACAGCCCCTGTGCCCGCATTCGCTATGGCTATGCCCGCAAGATAGCTGCCAAGAGCCATATCCTCACGTGCTGCCATGTCTATACCCTGCCATACGGCAGTTCGGATTGAACGTGCAATGAGTTCTGCCGCACGCAGCGAATACATTTCCGTAAGCGAAGTGCTCCTCAAGGAAGTAAAAGACTCGCACGCATGTACAAGGGCATCTACTCCCGCTGCAGCTGTGACATGCGGAGGTGCAGTCGCAGTTACCACAGGGTCTATAACGGCGACCTTCGGCACCAGATAGGGGCTGATCACTGCTTGTTTTTCGCCGTCCACAATGAACAATGCGTTTGGTGTTGACTCAGAACCTGTGCCTGATGTAGTAGGAACGAGGATCAAAGGTAGGCCGTAGCCTGCTACTTTGCCCTGGCCAAGGTAGTCCCTTAGTCTACCACCGCGAGACAGTAGGATCGCCGCCACTTTGGCGCAGTCCAATACGCTGCCTCCACCAATCCCCACAACAGCATCGATCTTCTCATCACGTACAGCGGCAACCAAGGCATCAACGGTTCCCTCGTTAGGTTCGGGCTTTATGTCGTCAAACACCGCATAACCAATGCCGGATCTCTGCAGAGCGGAAAGGGGTTCCCCAAGAATTCCGGCGTTACGTACTCCCCTGTCTGTGACTACAAGAACCCGGCCGGCACCAAACCTTTGTACCACAGTTCCCAGATCGCTTACAGCCCCGTTGCCAAAGTATACTTGATTGCAGCATATAAACGGTGTACGCGTCATATTATCACCTACCGGACAAGCGTCCTTGAACAAGGCAGACTGCCATAAGGACAGCCTCTTTCATGCTCTCATGGTTTGCCTTACCTGTCCCTGCTATCTCAAACGCTGTACCATGGTCAACCGAAGTGCGCACGATTGGGAGGCCAAGAGTTACGTTAACACCTCTAACTGCCTTCGCGAGTCCGGTTGCCTCGTCAAGCTCGAATCCCACTGTCTTAATGGGAATATGACCTTGATCATGGTACATTGCCACAACTATGTCAAAGTGACCGCCTCTTGCCTTTGCAAACAGTGAATCCGGCGGGACCGGGCCGACAGCATCTATCCCAAGGGCCCTGGCATCATCAATTGCAGGGATTATCTCTTCGATTTCCTCCGTACCAAAGAGACCTCCCTCGCCTGCATGCGGGTTGAGACCTGCAACTCCGACTCTAGGGCAGGCGATCCCAAGGTCCTTCGCAGCCTGATGAGCAAGTTGAATCACAATCAGCACCCGACCTCTTTTCACGCGGTCACAGGCCTCGCGCAGTGACACGTGGGTTGAGGTGTGCACAACTCGTAGCCCACCGTCAACCAACATCATTGCATAGTCGCGGCTACCGGTGAACTCAGCTAGTATCTCAGTATGGCCTGCATAATGATAACCTGCCATGTTAATGGCTTCTTTGTTAATAGGACCGGTCACTATCGCATCTGCTGCGCCTGACATTGCAAGCTCAACGCCTGCCCGGACATACTCGAAAGCCGCCTTTCCGGCTGCAGCACTCACCTTGCCCCACTCGACTAATGCTAAATCGACGTTTTTCAGATCGAGGACGTCTACGTTACCTGTTTCGAAAACGGCATGAGAAATATCGCCGATTGGCTTGAGGACTACTCGCGCACCGGCTGTTTCTACAGCCCGCTGAAGAACAGCAGCGTCACCTACAACTACAGGGCGGCAGACCCCGTAAACATCCCTATCAGCTAACGCCTTAACACATATCTCAGGCCCGATCCCGGCCGGGTCTCCCATAGTTATCAGTATCCGAGGCGTTTTATTCGCGTGTGACACGTGGCTATCCCTCCAACTGAGCCGGTGTGCTTCTGACTGCAAGTCCATGAAGATATCGAACAGCCCGGGAAATCGTATCGGCTTCTCCGAAGCTTCCGGCCTTGGTGACAACGGTCAGCCCCGGCTTTCGACCATCAATCAGATGACCTACCGGGACTCCGGGCATTATCTCGCCGCTCAACGCGATTCCAGACGCACCAAGGCTATTACAGACCGCCAGTGCGGTATCGCCGCCGGTAAGGACTAAACCCAAGGGGCTGTGCAATCTGAGTATCTCAGCTACAACCAGGCCTAAATAATGTGCGATCCTACGGCTGATCTCTGTCTGTTCCATAGCGGATTCTTCATCTTGCTCCATTGCCTGTGCAGTCGGTGAGCCGGCCCCCAGGCATACGGCTATGTCGTATCCCTTTTGTATCTCTGTGGTTGCCTCTTGAACATATTCCTTTATACTCTTAGAATCGTGTTCTTCCGTTTGGAGGATGCGGTCTACATCGATTCTGACTATACCCAGGTTCAACCAGCGATGTGCATGCTCCACCTGTTCCCTTGCAACACGGCTCATCGACCCGTTAACAACGATGACGCCGCTGTGTGGCGTATGCCGTACGGTCCCATGGGCATGTGGCACCAAAGCCAAAGATGAGGGCAGTTCAGATGCCAACCCGGCAGATCCCACTGATAAAAAGTCACAGTCGAGCTCAGATATGGCTTGAGATATGTCATTAAGGTCTTTATCTGTTACAGCATCGACTACAATGATCTCCTTTCCTGAGGACATCAGGGAATCAAATGTATGTCGCAATGCACTGACTCCAAGTGCCACCGTGCGTCTATCAACATGGCCAACAGGCCTTCTGCTCTGCGCAGCCAAGAGAGTAGGGATATGAGACTCAGTAACAGGACTTAATGGGTCAGCGGCTATTTCAGTTTCGCATAGAGGCTTGCTTTGGAGGAGTTGGTGGCCGTTGAGGGTGATTCGACCGTGTACCGGAAACGCAGGCACAACAAAGGCGACCTTAAAGTCGAACACATCCATAACCGCGTCCACTTCTGAGCCGATATTTCCCCTCAGTGCCGAGTCAACCTTCTTATATAGGTACCGAATACCTACAGCCTTGAGGAACTCAGCAGCTGTTTTGGCGCGATCATACGCTTCTGTCGGAGAACTCAACCTGGAGTCCGTGTTGACGACGATAACGTCAGCGGCTCTGAAGAGACGTTCATCAGCTATGGCATCCAGACTCACTACCGTTGCCAGTCCGTATTTGGCAAACTGAGCTCCTGTGTCATTCGCCCCTGTTAGATCATCTGCAATGATTCCTAGTCGGCTGAACTCTTTCAACAACCTGGCCAGGACATAGCCTCTCATCAGGCCTAAGTCCTGACCGCTCACCTCCCTGCCAGCCCCAATCAGGCGAAAGGAGCAGTGTTTATTCGGTCATGGTCTTGCCCATACATAACTTGCAAGTTGTGTGCCAACGATATGGGCGATTTGTCTGATACATCGAAAACCGTCTTTGGGTGAGGTTAAAGAAAAAAGTGAAGTCAAAGGAAAGCGCATGGCTCAGAACATCAGCGCCACATTTGTTCCAAATTGCATCACAAGATGCAACGGCCATGCGTTAATAGGTTGGTGTATAAGGTTGGCTTATGGGGAACCGCCCAACCTACGCCAGAGAGTTGTTCTGCTTACTCCAAGCAACCGTGCAGCCTCAGTTCTGTCGCCGTCCACCTTCCGGAGAACCTCGCGCATGATCTCCTCCTCAATACGACGCATTCCACCTCGAATAGGCACAGTTATCAAATCTTCGTCCCGGTCCTCCGGCATCGATTCACCATCATCGCTCCCGCCGATAATGACGTATACGTCATCAGCACCTATTTCGTCATTCTCAACGCCTATAGCCAAGCGCTCACACACGTTTTTGAGCTCACGTACATTGCCCGGCCACTGATAATCCAGAAGGATTTCAAGGGCGTCAGGCGCCAAGCGCTTCGGCGCAACTCCCGCACTCTTGCAGAATGACTCCACAAAATGCAAGGCAAGCGGGGCGATATCTTCTCTGCGCTCGCGCAAAGAAGGAATGGATACGTTCAAAACGTCGAGCCTGTAGTAAAGGTCTGACCTGAACGCGTCTTCTTTCACTAACCGCTTCAGGTCTCGGTGAGTTGCAGCTATCACCCGGATGTCCACGGGTATCATTTGCTCCCCTCCGAGCCTCATGACTTCCCTCTGTTCAAGGACTCGCAAGAGTCTCGCTTGCATCGAAAGGGGCATGTCCCCGATTTCATCTAAGAATATAGAACCGCCGTGTGCAAGTTCAAAGAGCCCGGGCTTTCCTCTCTTCCTAGACCCTGTAAATGCTCCCTCTTCATAACCGAATAGTTCGCTCTCGAGTATACTGGCAGGCAGAGCAGCGCAGTTCACCGCAACAAACGGGCCTTTCCGCCTACTGCTGGAATTGTGTATCCCTTGAGCCACGAGTTCTTTCCCTGTACCTGTCTCACCCGTAATCAACACAGTGGAATCTGTAGCAGCGAACCGCGTCGCCTGAGCAATCATCCTATTCATACTGCTGCTTTCGGTAATGAGATCTGCAAAAGTATGTTTCGCCACATGACCTTTGAGATAGAGCTCGCGGCGTACCTCTTTTTCTGTCTGCTGAATCCTCCTTGCATCCTGGAACGTAATAACAGCGCCGACAACATTTTCACCAAGCGTTATAGGAACCCGATTACTGACTACGACTGTGCCTGCGATGTTTCGGATCCGATCCAGTTCAGGTTTGCGTAGTGCACGAACAAGGTCAGGACCGATGTCGGGAAGAACATCAACAATGCGCTTACCCAGTGCGTAAGATGCCTTGACCCTTAAGAATCGTTCAGCCACGGGATTGAAGACTCGGATGATGCCCTCCTCGTCAATACTGACAATGCCTTCGTATGAAAAGTCCAGGATCGCTTTAAACTCTTCGGCCCTCTCACGTTCACGTTTCCGAACCGATGCTACATGCTTGGCTTCATCAATAGCCTTGACGATGGCCTCTTTACCTGACTCTACAAGCACTCCTTTAGCACCGTATCTCTCAGCGATACGCACTGAGATAGCGTCTCCGATAATAACCCCTACTCCGCTTTGCACAGCAGTCCGTATGATATCCTCCGCATCTTCCTCCCGCTCAATATACATCAGAGTAAGGGGAACGCCCAAGATATCCTGAAGGGTGTCGGTACCGTAGATGACTTCTTTGAAGCCTACAACGCCGATTTTGTCGCCAAACCGACGTGCAAAGTGCAGAGTGCGAATAATATCGAAACCGGTAACCTGTATGGGGACAACAGGAATATCCAAAGCCTCACTGATGAGAAGAGCTGTCCCTCCCCTGCTGACAATCACCTCTACTCCTTCAGATTGCATCTTCTGCGCCACCTGCAAGCCGACGCTCAGGTCACCCTGGACGATATTTACATTCTCACCAAGCTCTTTACATACTTCCCGTGCAAGATGCTCAAGCTCCGGATAAGGCGCAACCAGACCTATTTCAGCTCCCATCACAACCATCCTTACCTAGACGTTCTATTCTGAAACAGTGGTTGAAATAATCATACCCTAACGACACCCGGACGTAAACAAGCTAACACTTAAATAGGCCCTGTACAGCGCAATCCTTCTCCAGCGACTCTACCGAGCCGGAGGAGAAGGATGCGCGGGCCACATCGATTCTATTGTGAGGGACAAATACTGATCTACAGAACCCCTTTATTCGGCATAGTCTCTTAGGAGCTGCGTCTTAGTTCCGCCGGGAACAAGGAACTTACGCTCGTTCATTTCCT
>JAKPFY010000255.1 GCA_029551185.1 Bacillota bacterium | reverse complement strand
ACACCTATTCACCCTGAGTCTTACGATGTGGCCAAAGCGCTGCTCTCACAGGTTGGATCCTCCCCTGAGGATCTCCTCTCTCCGGAGAAGGTGACTCAATTAAGACGTAAGCTTGTGGATATTGATATCAAAGCCCTTTCAGAAGAGCTCAAGGCAGGTGTTCCTACTTTGGAGGATATAGTGGACGCCTTGAGACGTCCCGGACGAGACCCCAGGACAGAGCTGCCGGGACCTCGGTTTCGGAGTGATATCCTATCCATGAAGGATCTTACGCCTGGTATTGTAGTCAACGGAACTGTACGTAATGTAGTTGATTTTGGGGCGTTTGTTGACATCGGGGTTGAACGGGACGGGCTTATTCATATTTCTGAGATGAGTGATTCTTTTGTCGAGAGCCCCCACGATGTAGTCGCAGTCGGTGACATGGTAAGGGTGAAGGTAATCAAAGTCGATTCTGAACGGGGGCGAATATCTCTTTCTATGCGAACCGGGACTCCGGATTCCCGGGAGGAAAAAGAAACGAAGATGTAGAAAAGATTAAGTTGGAACAAGAAAGAAGGTGGGTGTTTTGAACAGCAACTCTTTTCATGGGACCGAGACGAGACGAAGCATTCTTTTTACTACCAGGACTGCTATACTGATGGCGCTCACTTTAGTAATACAGATGCTGGGGATGCCCCAATATGTGACAGGCCCGCTGGTGAACACAATGCTATATGTTGCAGCCGTATTTGTGGGAATTTGGGGAGGCGTGGCGATAGGCCTTGTCACTCCTCTAATTGCTTTTTGGCGCGGCATTCTACCTCCTCCGTTAGGACCGATGATTCCTTTTATTGCATTGGGGAATGCTGTTTTGGTTATAGTCTATGGACTCGTCAAAAGGCATAACCGGTATGTTGCCATCGTTGCTGCGTCAGTAATCAAGTACTTCGTGCTCGCCGGTGCAGTTAGGTTTGTGGTTCAGGTTCCGCCGAAAATAGCTCAGATGATGCAAGTTCCTCAACTTATCACTGCTCTTGCAGGCGGTGCCATCGCGACTGTTCTTTCTGAGATATTAATCCGGAGAGGAACCTTAAAACCTTTGTCTCATATGAAGTTCAAAGAATAGTGATTTAGATGAAACCGAAAAGGCGGTCATAGACCATTTGTGATTCTTGTAAGATGCCAAATGCCGGAGGGAACCATAGGGGCATGGCATAAGATAAAGGAGGGTTTGGCGGGGTTTTCGCGTTCGCGGTAGGCACGTATCCGATAAAGGTTTTGGGGATTAACACCGTTCCGGAACATGCGGCTACATCAGGAGGAGCCAGATTGCCATGAGTCTAAAAGAGAATCTATTCCTTACCGGACCGAAACACGTCGGCAAATCCACGATCATATTCTCAGCCCTCCGGAAGTATCCTATAGATTTAGGTGGGTTTCGTGTAGACAAGGTATTTCAAGGCAGGCGCTTACGCGCGTTCCGCATTGTCGATCTAAAGACATGTTCGTCTGCGGAGATATCCACAGCCCGTAAAGGTGGCTGGGATATTCATATTGAGGCGTTTGAGACAGTCGGAGCGGAAGCTGTCAGGCGCGGTATTCGTTCTCGGGCTCTTATTGTCATGGACGAACTCGGTCGCTTTGAGATTCCCGCACATGGGTTCAGGCAAGCCGTAGCCGAGGCTCTTGATAGTTCGGTGCCTGTCATAGGCGTTCTTAAAGAAGACGACAATCCTTTCTTGAATGAAATCCGCAGTCGGGAAGATATTGAGGTATTAAAAGTCACCAAGGAAAATCGAGATGAGATTAAGCGGTATGTGGAAGCCTGGCTTAGCCGGGTTTTGCCACAGAAGTAGGTGTGTTCTGTTTGAGTTTCAGCTGGAGTGAAGAGAAGATAAGGTGGTTTACAAGGGCTCTTGAAATCAGTGAATACCCTTGGGTTTTCATGCCCATCCTTGAAACCATGCTTGACCGAGAGAGCACAGTCCTGGAGATCGCTGCAGGTGTCGGGCCTTTTGCGCGGATGTTGGCAGACAAAGTGAGAGGCATTACCGCTCTGGAACCATGTAATCTTGCCCTTTCAGACCTCAGGAGAACATCTCTTGAAAAAGGCATTCACAATATAAGCTGCGTTGAGTCTACCTGGGAAGATTGGCCGGGCGAGATCCACGATGTTGTCATTGCGTCCTATGCCGGCAGATCCATTACAGGTTCCCGGGAATCACTTATTAGGATGAATGCCTTGGCAAGGCGCGGGGTGATTCTGGTTACCCCCGTAGGGAGAGAAAGGAAGAATTTCGGTATTGATTCTCTCTACGCAAGGCTGCGTCGCGAGCCTCCTTTACGCACGAGATGCCCCCAAGACACTAAGGCTATCCTTGAGAATCTGGGCATTCCTTTTAAGTCGGCTGAATACACGTATGAATTTGGGCAGCCACTCGAGTCAATTGACGAAGGTGTTCAGCTTATATCTGGTTACCATGAGTTTGCCCCTTGTGAACTGGAGATTATCAGAGATTTTGTCCAAGAGAGAGTTACTGAAACGGATAATGGCTATTACCTCCCGAGTTCCAGAACAAGCCAGGTATTTTATTGGCACAAAGCCGGATCCGGTGAGCAAAGCAGTTCCGTCCTGAGTCATATCAAAATAGAAGCTTCAAGGAAGCAAAACTTGAAGCAGATAAACAGGATACACATCCGGACAATCGTGTAGACTTATAGCAAATCATCTGTTTCAAGCATGTGTGACGTGTGTGGAAGGAGTTGGGATTATTTGGACTGGAAGCTGTTTGGACTTACTTTCGCGACAATTTTTCTTGCAGAGATCGGAGATAAGACACAACTTGCAGTATTTACCCTTGTGGCGCAGCATCAAAAGATAA
>JAKPFY010000245.1 GCA_029551185.1 Bacillota bacterium | reverse complement strand
ATTTCCAACTTGACAATGCACAATTTCCGAAGATTTAGTTCATCCAACCTTTATAAACAAGCAACACTGAATTCTATAAAGGTGAGCTTGGCAATTGTGTTTTTTTCGGTGCTCCTGGGGGTTCCTATGGCTTTTGTGGTGAGTAGAATTGATATCCCCGGCAAGGATGTTATTTCGTCTTTGGCGACACTCCCTATCATACTGCCTCCTTTCGTAGGAGCCTATTCCTGGATCATCTTGCGTGGGAGAAATGGTTTAATCACCTCTTTTGTTGAAAAGCTCTTAGGCATAACCTTACCCAGTATATATGGGGCTCGTGGCATTACTCTTGCTATGTGCCTAGGCTACTGGCCACTGGTGTCTCTGATGGTTCAAGGCGCTCTATCCGTTGCAGATCCCTTCCTGGAGGAAAGTGCTGAAGTAATGGGAGCCGGTTTTCTGAGGAGATTGAGAACTATAGTATTGCCTTTGGTGTCACCTACCATCGGGGCAGCTGCAGTTACTGTTTTTATGAGATCCATTGGAGGTTTTGGCGTTCCAGCCATTCTTGGCGGAGAATACTATGTTCTGCCTACACTAATTTTCTTTCAAGTAGCAGGATATTTCAACTTAAATGCTGCTTGTGCCATCAGTTTGGTATGTATACTGTTCTCCATCATTGCCCTTGTTATAATGAACTATGTTACCGCAAAGCAGAAAGCCGTTACCATGACTTCTACTACCCGAGAGGTAAAACAGATAACACATCCTGCTGCAAAGTTCTTTGGAATGCTTTACGTAGTGTTGCTGCTGGGCATATCTCTTGCTCCTCATATTACCGTGGTTATTGCAGCTTTTTCTGAGGTATGGGCGGGCACTCCGTTGCCAACTAAGATGGGATTGGGAAATTTCCGCAAAGTCTTCGCGGGCTCTATGAACCCTCTTAAGAATAGTCTTGTTTTGGCTCTGTCTGCAACGCTGCTTTGTGCTTTTTTCGGCACTCTTGTTGCTCACACCGCTGTTCGAGGAAAAACTGCGAGGGGTCGATGGCTCATCGATGCCACTGTGACGATTCCTTTCATATTGCCCGGGATGGTTGTAGGAGTTGCTCTTCTTTCTGCTTTTATTAACCCACCACTCTTCTTGGCCGGTACAGGAATTATCATAATAATCTCCTACTTTGTGAGGAGAATGCCATATGTCTTTAGGTCCGCAGTAGGAGCGCTGGAAGGTTTAGATCCCATGCTGGAGCAAGCCTCATCAATCATGGGTGCGTCTTGGGCTACGACCTTCAGAAAGGTCACCATGCCGCTGATTACGCCAAGTATCGTGGCCTCCAGCATGATTACTTTTACGACACTCGTCGGAGAGCTGTCCAGCACCATGATCTTATATTCAGCTCGTTGGAAAACAATTTCAGTAGCCATTTATGAGTTTCTTGTTGATGACGCTCTTGGTCCTGCTTGTGTCCTGGGTTCAATAGTGAATGTGGTGGTTCTTGTCGGGATGCTTGTTGCCAATAAGCTACTGGGCCAGAAGATGGGATCTATGTTTAAGGCAGGGTGACGGATGTATTGAGGAGTGCAAATGAGATGAAAGAGCGATTAACAGATATTTCATTGCTCAAAGAACAAGTCATTGATGAATTCTGTGAACTCGTTCAGATAGATAGTCAACCCGGAGACGAAGCTGCTCTGGCGGATGTAGTAGCAGAGAAGCTCCGAGAAATCGGGATGAATGTCTATAGAGACCGTGCCGGCGAGGCCTTTGGGGGCAATGCGGGAAATGTAATAGGTAAACCCACGGGTGTGATGAAGAGTGAACCGATACTCCTTTGTGCACACCTTGACAGAGTAGCTCCCGGTAACGGTATTTCTCCACAGCTTAAAGATAACCGTATTACGTCGGGCGGGGATACAATTCTGGCTGCTGACGATGTAGCGGGAATAACAGCCATTCTTGCCGGGCTTCGGTTAGCAAGATCTTTAGGCTCTTTTGTCCCTGCTGTAGAAGTTTTGTTTACAGTCAGTGAAGAAGACCAGCTGAAAGGCGCGAAGTTCCTTGATTGTTCTCTACTGGAGTCCAAGATGGGTTGTGTTTTCGATGCGTCAGGACCGGTAGGCAGAGTTATTATACAGGCTCCCAGTCAAGTTAAATTCGATGCGACGGTTATTGGGCGTTCAGCCCATGCAGCACTGAACCCTCAAGACGGAATAAACGCTATTCAGGTGGCATCGAAAGCCATGTCGGATTTGCCGTTTGGCTGGGTTGATAATGTCACTACTGCAAATATCGGGATAATAAGAGGCGGAGAAAGCACTAATGTTGTTTGTGACAGGGTAACGCTGTCCGGCGAAGTGCGTAGTCAGTGTGACAAGAACGCAGAGAAGGTGGCAAGTGAGTTTTTGACTGCTTTTAAAAAGGCTGCCAATGAGGCCGGCGCGATAGCGGAGACAAACCAACGTGTCATGTACCGTGGATACAAGATCGGCGAAGAATCCCAGCTTATGCATCTAGTTAAGAATGCTATTGGGAAGACTGGAAGAACTATGATTCCTGAGACTTCTATGGGAGCTACTGATGCCAATATCCTGAACTCCTACGGAATTCAGTGTGTTGCTCTGGGAGTGGGCTATGAGCAGGTTCACTCAACTTGTGAGAGTATTGCAGTTGAGGAATTACTTGCTTCTGCTGAGTTAGCATATCATCTAATTACCGGTAATCAGGGGTTTGCATAAACGTATGATGCAAACATGTTTTGGCGCCGAAGTACAAATAATCCTCAGAACCTAATGTATGAATGGTAAAAGGAGGCTTCGTTGTTATAATGAAAGCGTACGAAGAATATCACAAGATTATTACTGAACTGATGAACGCCATTGTTCGTGATGAAAAGGACTCGCTTGCGAAAGCTGCTGATATCATAGCAGATACCATACAGGATGATAAGTTAATATATGTATTCGGTACAGGAGGACATTCTTATATATGTGCAGAGGAGATGTTCTATCGTGCAGGTGGGTTGGTGCCGGTGTGCCCCATTCTTGATCCCGGAGTATCAATTGCGTTTGGCGCAGCTCGCAGTACATGGATTGAGAGGCTGCCCGGATACTCTCAACGCGTGCTGAAGTCGTATGGGGTCGGTAAAGGAGATACACTGATTGTGGCTAACGCATATGGGATTAACAGTTCAACGATTGATGCAGCCATAGAAGGGAAGAGACTAGGCGCCAAGGTTATTGCGATAACATCTCCAACCTTCTCCAAACAGGTGCCTTCTAATCATCCTGCTCGTCATCCAAGTTGCAGCAATCTTTTCGAGCTTGAGGAAGTGGATGTTGTTATTGATAACCATATGCCTGTGGGCGATGCTATAGTGGAACTTCAGGGGCTTGACGGAGTAAAGGTAGGGCCCAGCTCCACGATGGTGAATGCTTTCACAATCAACAGTCTTGTGTTGAGTGCTATGGAGACCTTGGTAGAGAGGGGAATGACTCCTCCGGTGTGGGTTAGCTCAAACATGCCCGGAGGCGATGAAGCAAATGCGAAATATCTTAAAGAATACGGACCTCGTATTAAGCATTTATAGGCAGTGGGAAGGGGCTTCGCTTTGTAGACCTTAGACCGTAGGAGGGTCGCATGTGAAAACAGCTGTAATTTTAGCTGCCGGTCAAGGAAGCAAAATGTGGCCTTTTAGTGAGACTCAACCAAAGGTATGCCTACCAATAGCCGGACAACCTTTAATTGCCTATACGTTGAATATGCTTCGAGAGCTGGGATTTGAAGATGTACGGGTTGTAGTAGGACATCTTGAGGAACAAGTGAAATCCGCATTGGGTAGGTGCTCAGATGTAAGATACTATAGGCAAAGCAGATTGACGGGCTCGGCAGGTGCGCTTCAGCAAGTATATGCTGGAGATGATTTGGAAGAGTGTTTAGTGATCTATGGTGACGTATTGGTAGGTTCTTCAGACGTAAAGAATCTGCTTGATGTGCATAAGAAAAGACAAGCTTTTGCTACGACCCTGGTAATGCCTCTCGAAGATGAAAGGCCTATTGACTGGTTGTGCGCAGAGGTGCGGGACAATAAAGTATCAGCGATCCTTGGGCATCCGCGCAGAAATGCTACTCATCGGCTTACCGGAATCGCAGCTTTATCCGGAGACGCTCGAACGTTCATAGAGAGCAATCCCGGGGTAATGACATCGATTCTAGCGGGTCAAATGCCGCTGTTAGAAAGTGAATTGGCTCAAAGCTTTCAGGATGCAATTGATGCCGGACAGCAGATTCACGCCATACCTATTCAGGATATATTTGTTGATATTGACAAGCCCTGGCACCTCCTGGAGGCTAACCGTGAATACTTAAAGCATACATTTTCAAGAGTAGCGGGTAATCGTATTCCCTCTTCTTCTGTCGTCTCGACTAGGGCAGATATCCGAGGGAAGCTGATTTTAGGGGAAAACGTCTACATCGGTCCCGGGGTAAGGATTAACGGGGACTTAATGGTTGGGGACAATACAATCATCGATAACGGGGCGATAATCGGTAAATCCTGCAGTATAGGAAAGAATTGCAGAGTCGAAAATTACTGCCAACTGTCTGATTTTACTTCAGTCGGCGATTATTGTCAGATAAACCATTGTGCTGAATTGAGTGGTCTAATAATGAGTAGGGTTCACCTATATCACTTCATGGAGTATGATGGCGTGATTGGAAGGGCGACAGATCTGGGAGCCGGAACTGTCTGTGGAAACCTCCGTTTTGATGATGCAAACACAGTACATCACATGAAAGGACGGAAGGAGTATCCGAAGGAATTTTCGAATTGTGTTTATATAGGAGACTTTTGCAGAACAGGAGTAAATGTCACATTAATGCCAGGGGTTAAAATCGGTCCGTATAGCGTAATCGGTCCCGGTGTACTGGTAGATGAGGATATTCCATCACGAACCTGTACTTATATTAAGCAAGAGCTTACGAGACGTACATGGGGCCCGGAGCAATATGGTTGGTAGCGATCGCTTCTTTGCAATTGTCCGATTAGTGCGCTATGGGCGTGTCGACGTCTACAACTTCTGCAGAGAGGGAAAATAATGAACAGGTTATCAAGCAATACCAGTGACATAAGACGGATCAATCGACTACTGGTTCGGGACATAATACGGCGAAATGGCCCGATTTGCAGGAGTGATATTGCGAAAACCGCCGGTTTAACACCTCCTACTGTAACGAATATTGTCAGTGATATGTTGAAGGCCGGTATTGTAGAAGAAATCGGATATGGCAAGTCTACCGGGGGCAGACGACCGGTAATGCTTGAGCTTAATTCCCGTGCGGGCTTCATTCTCGCAGTGACAATCCAAAGAGGCGGGACTAAAGTGGTATTGATGGATTTAGCCAACAATATCCTTGCCAGACAAGACACTCAGCTTTCTGTGTCTTCGCCATACGAGATAACAAGCACAATAACCGAGTCATTCAGGGCACTTTTGACAGAGACCGGCATCGCTGAAGAGAAAGTTCTTTGGTGCGGGGTAGCAAGCCCTGGTCTAGTCAATTCCGACCTGGGGGTTGTAGAGATATCGTCAAACCTATCTTGGAGAAAGGTGCCGTTTGCGCACATTCTATCAGAAAGCCTATCCGGAATTCCAGTTCATATTGAGAATATCTCAAATGCTGCCGCTCTTGGTGAGAAGGTGTACGGTATCGGAAAAGCATGTTCAAATCTAATATATCTTAACGTTTCTATGGGGATTGGAGCAGGCGTTATCATTGATGATAATGTGTTCAGAGGAGCTCATGGATATGCCGGAGAGATTGGTCATGTGCCCATGATCCCTCACGGCGGTCCAAAGTGCTCATGCGGACGAGAAGGTTGTCTGGAGGCTTTCTGTGGGGTGCCTGCAGTTCTTAGGAGGGTCAAGGCCGAGGTTTCTGATAGAGAATTCAGAAAGCTTGACGTGGACAAGAACGGGATTCAAATTCGGCATCTGACAAAGCCTCCTCTGTCTGATATCCCTGAAATCCAAAGAATTATGGATGAAACAGGTTGTATGATTGGAGCAGCCATAGCACATTTGATATCTCTTTTTGATACAGAGATGGTAATCTTAGGAGGAGAGCTGAGCGGGGTCGGAGATTCGTTCTTGGAGACAGTAATACGCTCAGCAAAGGCCCATTCACTGATAGAGTTTATGGAAACGGTTCGGGTAGTGCGATCAACTATGCGTGAACACCCGGAGTTAATGGGAGCGTACGTTTTGGCTATGGAACAAGTATTTGCCATGGAAGACTGGAATCACCGATAAACGACAAGATTAAGAGCATGTTGCTTATCACAAGCATTCTTGCTATTCATAGCATTCTCCGGAATGAGGTTATAACAGAAGTTTTCGTTATGAGGCTCTTGCATAGTCCTTTAACTCCTCTGATTGTCTCTTTCCTGCCGTGAGTTATCGGATTCTTTACATGTTCAGTGTTAGCTGCGGTGTCCCCAGTGGCTCCGTTACTATTATCTTTGGTTAATGGAGACGCGGAGGTACATGCGTCTTTTGCGCTGCAATCTTTATGGGCGCGTTTGGCGGTTACCTGGTGTCGTCTATCCACTTATGTCTATCCCTAACCTCATATCGGAATATTATCATGTTTCCCTTGACGCGATATATAGAAGTATTTGGGCGCCTGCCGGAGCCTTCTTTGTATGTGTTGTCATTTGGGGCATCCTGGTACAAATCATATAAATTGTAATATGCCGGATATTACTGTTTCCGCTCTATTCTCGGCGCTTCTCGTTTTCTGTTTCGTAGTCCTCGATGTACAGGGATGAAGGAGTAATATCGAAAGTAGCTAACTAATGACTGAGTAAAGATAATATGGGTGCAGGTCCCGGTCGGGAGATTCAACTACTGAACCATGGTAAGTAGTTGAGGACTAATAAACGACTGATGTTTTGCTAAAGCGATCGATAGTAGCAGATTAGATTAGGAAGGCGGATAGGAGGCAAGTGTCGGGTGAATCTGCCAAACGGAAAGGATGCGAATAGCTTGATCCTGGCGATGGGGGGTATTGCCGTAGATATTCTGGTATTTCCGAAGGCTGAGCCAAAACCGGGCACTGATACTCCGGCGACAATCCAGGTGTGTCCCGGCGGAACGGCTGCTAACTTCGCGTTCTGGTGTTCACTTCTTGGTCAGGAATCCGGACTCATTGGTGCAGTTGGCCACGACGCCCTTGCAGACATCGCGCTTTCAGATCTTAATGAAGCAGGGGTTCATGTTTTCGTAGAATTTCATCAAGACAAAAGGACTGCATGTATTGTCAATCTTGTAGATGCATCAGGTGAGAAATCCTTTATTACTCAACGCGGGGCTGACGAGGCAATTCCTCCGGAGATTATCACAGAAGAGCTCCTTGCAAAGGCTAAGTGGTTACATATCGGCGGTTATGCCTTCTATAGCGACATTTCGCGTCCGGCTGCGGAGAAAGCGATTCGGCTTGCGCCGGCCTGCGGGGTTTCTGTATCCGTAGATCCATCATCGTGGTATCCTCTTCGGGAGTATGGCGTTTCACGTTTTTTGAGGGCAGCTGAGAATGCCACTCTCCTCATGCCAAACTATGAGGAAGGGGTAGTTCTTGTAGGGAGGAAGCCTCCTGAAGAGATGGCTGCAGAACTTCTGAACTACGCTCCACATGTCGTGGTGAAACTGGGCCCAAAGGGTTGCGTTATTGCTAAGGAAGGCTGTGTTCGGGTTTGCCCTACGGAAGCTCGGGAGAATCCGGTTGATACTACCGGCGCAGGGGACTGTTTCAATGCTGCGTTTATCTCTGAGTTCCTTCGTCAAGGAGATATGTGGACTGCAGCATGCTTAGGCAATTCTCTGGCCGGTAAAATTGTGACTATGGCAGGCGCCAGGCCTGACATAAGCATTGCCAAGGAGTGGGTTGAAAGTTTGGGCAAAGATAGGTGAAAGAGGGATCGTCGGTATGAAAGAATACATATTAATCAGTGACGAGGTTAAAGATGCTGTAGAAAGCGGTCAGCCTGTGGTCGCGTTTGAAACCTCCATTCTAACCCATGGCTTGCCTCAACCTTATAATGTAGCTCTCGCCAAGGAGGTCCAGGAAATCGCCGGATCTATGGGAGTTGTCCCTGCGACCACCGCCGTTATTCAGGGTAAGCTGAGAGTCGGGTTGACTGATGAAGAAATAGACTTCCTGGGCACGGAGCCGGGAATAGCCAAGGCAGGGTACAGAGACCTTGCTATTCTCATGACTACTAAAGGTTCCGGCGGCACAACCGTCGCTTCCAGTATAGCCTTGGCGGAAATGGCGGGTATCCGCGTTTTTATCACCGGAGGTATCGGAGGCGTACACCGCGGCGCTCCGACGACTTTTGACATATCAGCTGACTTGTTCATAATGTCCAGGGTGGACGTGGCTACGGTTTGTGCAGGAATGAAATCCATCCTTGACATAAAACTCTCCATGGAAGTGTTGGAGACTCTGGGCATTCCGGTCATCGGATATGGGACTGACATTTTACCCGGGTTCCACGTAAGGGAGACTGACTACAAAGGACTATACGCAGCGGAAAGTCCTGAAGACATTGCAAGAATCATGATGTCAAAGTGGAGTTCAGGTTTAAAGGGCGGTCTCCTTGTTACTGTGCCTATACCCGAGGAGGATGAGACAGACCCGGTCTTGCTCAATGACGCCATTTGCCGGGCGGTTCATGAGGCGAATGAGAAAGGGATTAAGGGTAAAGACGTAACCCCTTACATCTTGTTCCGTCTCGGAGAACTTACAGGTGGTGCCACGCTCAAGGCTAACCTATCTCTTGTACGGAATAACACCCGTGTAGGATGCGATATAGCAAGATCTTACAGTCGTCAGTCAAAGATCCAGTCAACCTATGCTCGGTAACGTATGATAATATAATACCGGAATCGATCTTGGTATTCTAATAACTGAACCGTAGTGCAGACGTTTGGGGAACGTGCTGTCTGAGAAGGAAGGGCTGCGCTGCAGCAGCAGGTATTTTATGCATTGGAGGTGCCGGAGATAGGCGTTGTCACTACGATTAAAGGCAAGTGCAGGGAATGCTATGCATGCGTTCGGAATTGCCCTGTGAAGGCTATTAAAGTGGAAGACGGTCAAGCAACCGTAATAGACGAGCTATGTATATCCTGCGGTTATTGTGTAAGGGTCTGCGCTCAAAATGCGAAGCACATCAGGGAAGATCTGGTTTCAGTCAAGAATGCTCTTAGAACAGGCGAGGCTTACGCTTTGCTTGCCCCTGCTTTCGCAGTGGAGTTTCACGGGGAATTAAGGCCAGGCCAGGTAGTGACAGCATTAAAAGAAATCGGGTTTCAAGGCGTCTATGAAGTAGCGTGGGGGGCGGAACGTGTAACCCAAGAGTACATGAGAATCATCCAAGGCGAGCATGAGCTAGGCATCATCTCTACTCCTTGCCCAGCCATAGTTAACCTTGTGGAAGTCAAGTATCCCCAACTCATTCCGAGGCTTGTTCCTGTAGTCTCGCCTATGGTAGCTGCCGGAAGAATGATAAAGAAGGAACTCAAAGGCGCCTATACCGTGTTCATAGGACCTTGTGTCGCAAAAAAAAGCGAAATGCTGGATCCGTCAGTAGCAGACGCTATTGACGCGGTTCTTACATTTCCAGAATTGAGGATGCTCCTTGAGGAGCTGCCTATTGAATGCAGAGATCTGTCTGATACCGCTTTCGACAGGGATGAGGCATATTTAGGCCGGCTGTATCCGGTATCCGGAGGTTTGCTTAGAAGCGCAGCCCTTTCTGCGGATATGGTTGATAATGAAATCCTTATTGTTGAAGGCAAGGATAATTGCATTGATTTTCTTGAGGCATTGAGCCGGGAAAAGGATTGTCCTGAGTTTGTGGACATGCTGTTTTGCGAAGGATGCATAAGCGGTCCTATGATGACGACAGATCTTCCGAGTTATACTCGACGAGTAGTCGCTGTGGATTTCGCGAAACAGTCGAAACGGAGAGGTTCGAGCATAGGTCCGGTTGAGCCTCGATTCCCCCAAATTGAGGCTGCTCGCAAGTTTTCACCCAGAAGCATAGATATGCCGATTCCTACTGAGGAGGACATAAAGCGAATACTCCTGGAGCTTGACAAGATTAGACCTGAAGATGAACTGAATTGCGGCGCATGTGGGTACAACACGTGTCGGGAGAAAGCTGTAGCGGTATTCCAAGGACTTGCTGAAAACAAGATGTGCCTCCCATACCTGATAACACAGCTTGAGGTGCATAATATGGAACTCGCAAAACTTAAAGCATACCACGAAGACACTATTGACAGCATTATTGAAGGCATTGTAGTCGTAGACCGTAACATGATTATAACCAGCTTAAACAAGTCCGCGGATCTCTATGCTGTTTCACAATCCGTTGGCAGAAACGTCTTTGAAGTATTCCCGGATCTGGATATTCCCAGGTGTAGACATGGTTTTGAGCGAGCTATATCACTGGGTGAGCCGACAGATGTGGGGGAAATGGTTTTTCCGCTGGGTGAAGAAAAAGTCACATTGCACATTAAAATCAGCCCTCTTAAGAACGAGAGCGGAGAAGTATACGGAGCCGTTCTCTTAAGTCAGGACACTACCGAGAAACGCAGACTTGAGAGCCAGCTTATCCAGTCTGATAGGTTAGCTGCTTTAGGACAACTTGCAGCCGGGGTCGCTCACGAAATCAACACTCCGCTGACCTTGATCCTAGGCTATGCTGACATTCTCAAGGAAACTGTCGGTCCCGACAACCTTGCCAATTCGTACCTCAAAACGATAATGGAAGAATCAGAGAGGATTGCCGATATTGTACGCAGCCTTTTGAATTTTGCAAGGCCGAGCAATGCGCCTCAAGGTAAATGCAGAGTTAACGAAGCTTGCAGGAGAACTCTCAGGATATTCGGAGGGCAAATGGCGCGTAGGGGTATTCAAGTTAATCTGGAGCTTGATGAATCCGATCCGGAAGCTGCAATTGACACCGGAGAATTGCAGCAAGTGATCCTTAATATGCTCCTTAATGCTATGCAAGCAATGCCTGATGGAGGGCGTCTGGGGATTGCAACAAACATATCCCAGGATATAGTCGAGATTTCCATAACAGACACAGGCCTTGGAATTACTGCTGAGGATATTCGAAAAGTGTTTGACCCGTTTTTTACAACGAAAGAGGTAGGCAAGGGAACAGGCCTAGGCCTTTCTGTGAGTTTTAATATCGTAGAAAAGCATGGCGGGACCATCAAAGTCGAAAGCAAACTCGCTAAGGGCACATGCTTCACCATTATCCTTCCTATGAACGGAGTAGAATAATATGGAGACAACCGCTGGTAAGGTGCTTGTTATCGATGATGAAGAGAAAATGTGCGAATTCCTCGGACTCATTTTGTCCCAAGACGGACACAAGGTCTTGACTGCTACAAGCGGGGAACAAGCTTTGGACATGATGCGTTCCAAGACTGACTTGGATGTTATTGTCACTGACCTCATGATGCCGGGGACGAGCGGTATGGATGTTTTAGAAGAGGCAAGACGCTTATTGCCGGAGACCCCGGTGATCATGATAACCGGATACTCCACAGTGGAAAATGCCGTCCAAGCCATGAAAGCGGGGGCTTTCGACTATCTGCCGAAACCCTTTAAAGTTGACGAGGTGAAGCTTGTAGTCAAGAAGGCCTTAGACAGGCGAACTATTGCTTTGGAAAACAAGAGACTTAGACGGGAACTCCAGGCAATTCGTGAGCGGTCAGGCGAGATAATCGGTACATCCGAAAAAATGCAGGAAGTCTTCAGACTTGTTGAGAAAATCGCAAGGACTGATGCGACAACAATGATTCGTGGAGAAAGCGGGACCGGCAAAGATCTTATCGCCCGTGAAATCCACATGCAAAGCCTAAGAGCGACACAGCCTTTTATAGGCATAAACTGCGCTGCGCTTCCTGAGACACTCCTCGAGAGCGAACTTTTCGGTCATGCTCGCGGCGCTTTTACAGGAGCTGTCATGACCAAACGGGGATTATTTGAAGAAGCGGACGGAGGCACCATATTCTTGGATGAGATAGGAGACATAAGCCTTGCGCTCCAAGCTAAACTCTTGAGATTCCTGCAAAACAGGGAGTTCATCCGCGTCGGCGAAACGGTTGCAAGGCGTGTTGATGTCCGGGTCATAGTCGCAACGAACAAAGATCTGGAGGCTGCCATTGAAAGAGGGGATTTTCGTTCCGACTTGTACTATAGATTGAATGTAATAACTATCCATCTGCCTCCGCTAAGGGAGCGTAAGAGTGATATACCGCTTCTGGCCAAACACTTTGCCAGGAAATTTGCAGCTAAGTGCCTTAAGGGTCCGATTTCCTTCTCGGATGAAGCTATGGATGCACTAGTCAACTATGATTGGCCTGGCAATGTGCGGGAGCTGGAGAACGCTATTGAACGCGCGGTGATACTGATGGAAGGAAATGATCTTGAGCTCTGTGATCTTCCGGATGAGGTAATCGAGGTTTATGAAAAGACCACATCCGCCGCTCACGGGGATACAAGCGATGAATCATTTTATGAGGCTGTCAACGAGTATAAGCGTGAGCTGATCAGTTGCGCTCTGGCAAAATCCGATGGTGTTCAGGCCAGAGCTGCTGAGATTCTGGGCCTTAAAAGGACCACACTTAATGAAATGATGAAGCGCCTGGGAATGTAGGAAGGCCCAAAAGAGCCAAAAATATGGACACCTAATCCAAAATATTGGATCCGATACCCTTCTTGTATTACCTGAATAACCCGAGTAAAATATATAAAAGACCTGAGTAATGTATGTTTAAAGAGTCCCTGCGGACTCTTGTTCTTTTGCCGAAAAGCTGGCACGAGACTTGCATCTAGTAATAGATGAACCCGACATTGGACAGTTGCAGGCTAAGGAGCTGTCCATTTCTAGTGGTCTGGATTGTGAAATAAAGCACAAAGGGGGAAGTAACGTGTCAGCGTTGCCATTAAGAGAAGACAAAACAAGGCGTTGGATACCTCCGGGAATCGATGAAGACTTAATAGACGAGTATATAGAGGCAATGGAGAAGTACGGTCCCGGATATCCGGACAGTGGTTGGTTTAAACGAGCTGCAAAGCTCGAGAGGGAAATGCATGAAGCTCGTCTTGAGGCTAGGTTTGATGAGAACTAGCTGTTGTATGCGCAAGGAGTGATAGCAGTATGAGTCCATTTATTCGTGCACATATACTGGTATGTTCCGGAGCAGGATGCGTATCTTCCGGATGCCATGAAGTGTATGATTCACTTATGCATGCCCTTGAAAATGAAGGGATTCTAAGTGAAGTCAAAGTAATCAAGACCGGTTGCATAGGTTCTTGTGATTTAGGCCCGACTGTCTTGATCTATCCTGAAGGGACTTTCTACCAGAAGGTTAAGCCTGAGGATGTCAGAGAGATTGTTGAAGAACACATAGTCAAAGGCAGACCGGTTGCAAGGTTATTCCCTAAGCAGGCTACAGGGGAGGTGGCAGAGAACATCTCAAGCCTGAACTTCTTCAAGAAACAGGTTAAAGTGGTTCTTAGGAACTGCGGAGTCATAGACCCTGAGAACATATACGAGTATGTAGCCCGCGACGGTTATGAAGCTTTGGCCAGAGTTCTTACGGATATGACGCCAAAAGACGTCATTGACACGATAAAGCAGGCAGGCCTCAGAGGACGGGGAGGAGCAGGCTTCCCTACAGGCCTCAAATGGGAGTTCGCTCAGCGAGTGCGTTCTGACGAAAAATACGTGGTGTGCAACGCTGACGAAGGTGACCCAGGCGCTTTTATGGATAGGAGCGTGCTTGAAGGGGATCCCCACAGCATTATCGAGGCTATGACTATAGCAGGATACGCAATTGGGGCAAGCCAGGGATATGTTTATGTTCGTGCAGAATACCCCCTGGCAGTAAGCAGACTGACCCATGCGATAAAGCAAGCCCACGAATTTGGGGTGTTAGGTGAGAATCTTTTCGGTTCAGGTTTTTCATTTGACTTGGATATCCGAGTAGGCGCAGGTGCTTTCGTCTGCGGGGAAGAAACGGCTCTGTTGGCGTCCATGGAGGGCAAGCGAGGCATGCCGAGACCCAGGCCTCCGTTCCCGGCAAATGAGGGGCTCTTCAGGAAGCCTACTCTTATAAATAACGTAGAGACCTACGCGAATATTGCGCCGATAATTCTTAAAGGGCCGGACTGGTTCAGAAGTATCGGGACGGAGAAAAGTCCGGGCACAAAAGTCTTTGCTCTTGCCGGGAAAATAAATAATACCGGGCTTGTGGAAGTACCCATGGGCACAACCCTCCGAGAAATTGTGTATGAGATCGGCGGAGGAATTCCCGGAGGCAAGGCATTTAAAGCAGCTCAGACCGGCGGTCCGTCAGGTGGTTGTATTCCCGAATCCCTTTTGGATATCAGCATGGAGTATGACACTTTGACAAAGGCAGGCGCCATGATGGGATCCGGCGGATTAATCATCATGGATGAGGATACTTGCATGGTGGACATCGCCAAGTTCTTCTTGCAGTTTACTCAAGATGAATCCTGTGGCAAGTGTGTCCCGTGCAGAGAAGGAACAAAGGTAATGCTTGATATCTTGACACGGATTACTGAAGGGAAGGGCGAGCCCGGGGATATCGAGACTCTCGAGTCTCTTGGGAAGACCATAAAGAATACCGCCCTTTGCGGACTGGGACAGACTGCTCCCAACCCTGTGCTTAGTTCCATAAGGTACTTTAGAGATGAATATGAGGCTCATATTCACGAGAAGCGGTGTCCGGGCGGAGTTTGCAAAGATCTGGTCAGATATGAGATAGATTCTGAAAAGTGCAGGGGCTGCAGCCTTTGCGCAAAGGCTTGTCCGACTCAGGCCATCCACCCGGTAGCCTGCGAGGCGCAAGTAGCCGAGGCTGCCGGAGGCGAAGGCGGTCACAAGCCGAAACGGAGAGCGTATGAAATTGATAACAGTAAATGTCAAAAATGCGGTGAGTGCATGAGTGTTTGCCGCTTTGACGCCGTGTCCAGGAGGTGAGCATGATGGCAGATCAAAAAGAGAAGATTAACTTGACAATTGACGGAATCCAGGTTGAAGCATATGAGGGAGAAATGGTGCTTGAGGCTGCACGGCGAGCTGGGATCGATATTCCCACTCTCTGCTATCATCCGGCGATAGGCCCGATAGGGTCCTGCAGAGTATGTGTGGTGGAAATCGAAAATGGCAAAGGCCTCCCAGCTTCATGCGTGACCCCTGTCAGAGAAGGCATGGTTGTTCACACTAACACAGAGGTGGTGCGTGAGGCGCGTCGTACCGTGGTTGAACTGATACTGGCGTCGCATCCCCAAGATTGTCTCCAGTGTGAAAGGAACGGCCTGTGTGAACTCCAGGCACTTGCTATGCGCCTTGGGATTCGGGAGAGTAAGTTCCGCAGGGAGAAAGAACATAGAGAGTGTGACACATCCAGTGTTGCGCTGGTACGGGACCCTGATAAATGCATACTATGCGGCCGTTGCGTGAACATGTGCGCCGAAGTGCAGAATGTGGCTGCCCTGGGCTTCGCGTACCGTGGCACTGACGCTCTTGTGACGCCTATGTTCGAGCGGGGATTGGCTGACTCTAAGTGCGTATCATGCGGACAATGCGCCAAAATATGTCCTGTCGGCGCTATCCACGAAAAAGAGGAGTGGCAGAAAGTCGCTGATTTGATAAGCGATCCTGACTTGCATGTGGTAGTGCAGGTGGCGCCTGCAGTCCGAGCTGCTATAGGTGAGGAATTCGGGATTCCGGCAGGCACGCCTGTAACAGGTAAACTTGCTGCGGCTTTAAAGAGGCTTGGATTCGATGCCGTATTTGATACGCAGTTCACAGCTGACCTGACGATAATGGAAGAAGGGACTGAACTTATAGAAAGATTAAAGATGAAGGGACCGCTGCCTCTAATAACATCGTGCAGCCCGGGGTGGATAAGATATGCCGAGACATTCCACCCGGAGTTCATCCCTAATCTATCGTCATGCAAATCGCCGCAGCAGAT
>JAKPFY010000203.1 GCA_029551185.1 Bacillota bacterium | reverse complement strand
AATCATACAGGAAATTTGATTAAGGTGGCCTAATTTTTTCCCGGTATGTGGTATGATTTTAGAGTAGCATTAACATATGCTCTGGGATGAGCCTACAGCTTCCCTCGATCCTATTCTTGTTGCAGAAGTCTTGGATGTCATGGAAAGCCTGGTCAAGACAAGTGAGGCCGCTATGGTCATAGTCACCCATGAAATGAAATTCGCTCTTCGTGCCGCTGACTGGCTTATTCTTCTGAATCAAGGTAAAATAGCGGAACAAGGCACGCCTCGAAAGGTGTTCGACTCCCCCGAATCCGAGCTGGGCGTAAGGTACAGTCGGTTGCTCAGTCTGTAGCCCTATTGAGGAGTAACTGAGGATCGCTTGCCCAGGGTGTTTGGGCGCATGAAGGGAAAACTTGAGAAACGTAGAAATAATCAAAGATCAACTGAACAAGAAATCAAATAAAGGGTAGATTTCAGGTATTGAGCAAAAAATGGTTAAATTGGCAAACTACCATACTTAGGCCTGTATCGTACGAAGGGTTAGGGCTTCACACCGGTAAGCTTTCGTGCGTCACAATGTTGCCTGCTTCGCAGGACACAGGGGTCTGTTTCGAGAGGTGCGATCTTTCGGAACCTCAAATCGTGCCTGCGACTGTAGCCAACATAGGGGGGTCGCTGAGGGCTACTGACTTAGAATGTAACGGGGTCTCTGTCCGCACTGTTGAGCATATTATGGCAGCGATTTCTTGGTCAGGTATTGACAACATCATAGTCCGGTTGGAGGGTGAAGAGTTGCCTTTAGGAGACGGAAGCGCCTTTACTTATGTGCGCCTTCTTGAGGAGGCCGGTTTAAGAGACCTCAGCGCGCGACGACGGTCAGTGAAGGTTGAGTGTCCCGTATGGACCACCCGAGGTGACAGTCACCTTATAGCCTTGCCGTACGAAGGAACTCGGGTGACTTTCCTGTTTCTCCGCAAAGGTTCTCATTTAGAGCCCGAGTATTCGAGTTCTGAGTATTTGGATATTGAGGTGACTCCGGAAGTATTCAGAGAAGAAATTGCCCCTGCCAGGACCATAGGATTTCAGTGGGAGCTTGAAACTATCCAAGAACAAGGACTTGCTCTTGGGGCGACTCTCGAGCAAGCAGCAATTGTCGGCAAGGATGGTTACATCGGCATGACCAGATTCCCGAATGAGGCATGTCGCCACAAAGCGTTGGATCTGCTAGGGGATATTGCCATACTTGGACAGGTTCTGGGGCATTTTATCGGCATAGGCTCCGGGCATTCCATGAACCATGAACTTGTTCGACTTATTTCCCGTGATTTGGAAATCAAGAGAGGTGTATAGACAGAAAATGATGATTGGAGCGGAAGAAATCCAAAAGGTGCTGCCTCATAGGTACCCGTTTCTCTTGGTGGACAGAATTATTGAAATGGAATCGGGCAAGCGTATTGTTGGCATCAAAAACGTCAGTTGTAATGAGCCGTTTTTTCAAGGCCATTTCCCGGGCAATCCGATAATGCCCGGGGTACTCATTGTTGAGGCTATGGCTCAGGTAGGAGCGTACGCTGTTTTGAATTACCCTGAAGTCAAAGACAAGATTGCGTTCCTTGCCGGAGTGGATAGGGCAAGGTTCAGACATCCGGTAGTCCCAGGGGACAGGCTGAGGATTGAGGTGGAACTTATCAAAATCCGAGGCAATTTGGGGAAACTTGGATGTTCAGCGTATGTTGAGGACAAGTTAGTGGCAGATGCGGAGCTTATGTTTGCCCTGGTGGATAGGGGAGAAAAATAGATGTGTGAAGAAAATGGGTTTTCCCGCTGGGAGGCACATAAATGAAAGCAACTGAGACTCTTAGCTTTCGCGTGAGAAAGATTCATGCTACAGCAGTTATTCACCCTGGCGCGGTTATCGGGGCAAACGTTACTGTTGGCCCGTATTGTGTTATCGGTGAAGACGTTGTGATTGGAGACGGTGCTAAACTAGGCAGCCATGTTGTAATCGACGGACCTACTACTATCGGACAAAACTGTAGTTTTTCATCAGGGGCCATGATAGGTGTTGAGCCGCAAGATCTTAAGTATAACGGAGAGAAGACTCCTCTCATAATCGGCGACAACAATGTTTTTCGTGAGTTTGTTACAGTAAGCAGAGGGACTGATCATGGCAGAGGTGAAACGCGTATAGGCAATGATAATTACATAATGTCATACGGACACATCGCTCACGATTGTATTGTAGGCAGCAATGTGATTATCACAGGCGGGGCTGCTCTTGCAGGTCACTCGACAGTTGACGATTATGCGATAGTCGGCGGACTCGCAGGTGTACATCAATTTGTCAAGGTAGGTAAGATGGCGATGATCGGCGGAATGGCCAAGGTCGCGCGGGATGTGCCTCCTTACATGCTGGTGGACGGTAATCCTGCCCGTGTTATAGGTGTTAACGTAGTCGGTATGCGCAGACACGGAACACCCCAAGAGGTCCGCGAATCTGTGAAACGGGCTTACAGAATCCTTTATGAATCCGGTCTCAGTCTTGCACAGGCCATCGGGAAGATTGAAAGCGAGTTGTCCGGGTCATCTGAGATTGAGGCGTTCGTAGAGTTTCTGAAAGGCACGACCCGGGGAATCATTGGAGGAAGGCTTTCTTGAGGAAACTTGGGCTCATAGCAGGTGAAGGGGAGCTCCCGGCTATCATGGCGCGCAATGCGTCCTTAAAAGGCTTGGAAGTTGTTGTAATATCTGTATGCGAAGAAATAGACCCGGAAGTTGCCCTTGTCGCCAGTGGCATTCATATAGTGGATTTGGATGAGATGGACGAAGCTCTGGAAATCCTGAAAAATGAAGGCATAAGCGAAGTGGCGATGATCGGAAAGGTCTGGCGAAAAGAAGCGTACAGGCCTGGTGTTGAAGAAGCTGTAGAGAAACTCGCGCACTATGAAGCGGATCGGGCTGATACATCTCTCCTTGCTGCCTTTGTCAAGAATCTGGGACGAGCAGGAATTCGTGTCGCAAATCAGCTGGAATATCTGGGCGATGCAGTTCCCGAGAGAGGGGTTCTCGGATGCTCGGAACCTTCCCCCGCTGAATGGGACGACATTTCCTTCGGCTTCAAGAAGGCTAAGGCCATTTCCGGGGCAGGTATCGGTCAGACGGTAATAGTGAAAAACCTCTCTGTCGTAGCGGTAGAAGCTGCTGAAGGCACAGACGAAGCTATTGCGAGGGCAGGCCGTCTGGCCGGAGGGTGTGTCGTGGTCAAGGTTGCGTGGCAAGATCAGGACATGAGGTTCGATATCCCGACTGTCGGGCCGGACACGATAAAGGTCATGCTTGAGGCCGAGGCCCGAGTCCTTGCCATTGAAGCCGGAAAGACAATTATCGTCCGAAAAGAGGATACTTTGGCCTTTGCTAACGAGGCGGGGATTCCTGTTGTTGCAGTGGGAGAGGTGGAAACCCTTGAAGATAATGATAAGCGCCGGAGAAGCGTCAGGTGATATATACGGCGCGTATCTCGCAGAGAAGCTGATTCAGTTAAATCCCGGGGTCCGGCTTTTGGGCGTCGGTGGTCCCAAGATGAAGGAAAAGGGCGTAGAGATCCTGGAAGATCCGACTGCCCTTTCCGCTGTTGGATTCACCGAGGTCTTAGCGAATCTCTCCAAGCATCGCGCGATCTTTGCCCGGACTGCGCGCATGCTAGGCGAGATTCCCCCTGATTGTCTTGTTCTTATTGATTTTCCGGAATTCAATATGAGGCTCGCAAGACGAGCAGCAAAAAAGGGTATTCCCGGAGTTTACCTGTTTCCGCCGACAGCGTGGGCATGGCGCAGGGGACGTGCTAAGACCCTTGCAAACTTAGGTGTGACAATTGCTTCCGTATTCCCTTTGGAGGCGGAAACATACCGGCAAGCCGGGGCGGACGTAAGATTTGTCGGACACCCCCTCTTGGATCTTGTGGGCCCTGCCCGACATGAAGAGAAGAAATCCGCCCGGGAAGACTTGGGATTAGACTCTCAAGAAGTCATCGGGATCCTGCCAGGGAGTCGAGATCAGGAAATCAAGCAGTTGCTCCCTGTGATGCTGGAGGCAGCCTCTCTTATTAGACAAGTGAGGCCCGGGGTGGAATTATTACTTCCTTTATCCCACACTGTATCAGGAGACGTAGTCAGAGAATACGTCGGGGAATCCGATCTGCCTGTACGTATTGTATCCGATGCGGCTCACCTGTGTATGGCTGCGTCAGATGTCCTTATAGTGGCATCAGGCACTGCGACTATGGAAGCCGCTATAGTGGGGACTCCTATGGTGGTAATCTACAAGACTTCCACACCCACTTACTTTCTGGCAAGATTGCTTGTGGACATACCTTTTATCTCATGGCCCAACATTCTTATGGGAAAACGTATAGTCCCCGAACTCTTGCAGGATGAAGCTGAACCCGAGGGTATAGCCGGCCTCGTCCTTATGATGCTGGAGAATCCTTCGATTTCTTCGGAAATTCGAAAAAATCTCGCTGAGGCCCGAAGTAAACTTGGCTCGCCCGGTGCACTTACACGCACAGCTCGGCTGATATTGGAGGTGGCACGAAGATGAAAAAAAGCCGTGCCGCTGTTGTGATTGTGGCTAACAGTCCGGGAGAAGTTGTCGGATGGGCGCTGCCCCTTGTGAGAAGCTTGCGAGCTTCAGAAGAGAAGATAATCCGAGAATTCGGAGGTCTTGTTATCGTTATTGTGTTGCCTCCTTGCCCTTTTGCCACAGGCAATGAGGCAAAAGTCGCCGGACTTATCCCCGGAGTGGATGCTGTGGTGACGCCTTCTGAGTATATGAGGTTTGTCACGTTGGGAACCATTCCGGAGAAGGCAAGAAACCTCGCGTCAGGGAAAGAAAGGGAAACATGGCGAGGGGTAGTTGTTCACCTTGGCGGGGATCATCTGCATTCACTTATCATAGCGAGGAGATTTGGATTTCCGGCTGTCGCATACAGTGATCGCACAGTCAAGTTTCAACGGAAATTCATAAGAATCTTGGCGGAAGACGCAAGGGTTGCCCGGAAACTCCGGCAAAAGGGAGTGCCTGATGAGAAAATAGATATCGTCGGCAATCTTATGATAGACGGTATTTGCGGGGAAGGAAACCCTGAAGGCGTTAAGGATGCGCTGGGAGTGGCGGAGAACACCCTGGTGGTGTGTCTTCTGCCCGGCAGCAGAAAACAGCAGATTCTATACGCAATGCCCTTCTTCCTCAGAGTTGCTGAGATCATACGGAAATTCCGCGAAAACACTGAATTTATCATGCCACTCTCCCCCTTTGTCAGTATGGATATGGTTCGGCAGGCCTTGGTTACCACAGGCAATCAGATTGATAAACATAAAGGCGGATTAAGGAGCGGTGGGACGAAAGAGGGGCTTGAAGCAGCGCCTGCCACGCTCCGTAGATTGCAAGATGAGAGACATGAGGCTTCTCCTGTTTCAGCTGTTATCGAGACAGCCGAAGGGGTTGAGGTCTTTGTGAGCACAAATTCACGCTACTCTGTTATGGCTGCATCAGATCTTGCCTTATGTATGCCGGGTTCTGTCACTGCGGAATTAGGTTACCTCGGTGTGCCTACTGTAGTCACTGTTCCCCTTAACCTGCCTGATGAGATTCCGCTCACCGGGGCATTTGAGTTTCTCGGGAGATTGCCTGTAATCGGAAGGCCCATAAAAAGGATGGCAGTGCGAAAAGCCCTTGGGCGTATAGAATTTACCGCGATTCCCAATAAGAGGCAGAGGAGATTCATTACGCCGGAAATCCGCGGGGTTCTTACTGCTGAGGACGTGGCCATAAAAGCCTTGGAGCTCTTGCAGGATGCGAAAGCGCGCGATAGAATCTCTGTAGAATTGAAGGAAGCTATGGGTAGGCAGGGAGCGGCTGATCGTGTCGCTTCCGCAGTGCTCGATACGTTGATTGCAACTGGAGGTCGGTATTTTGAACCGACAGAAAAGTCCGATTAAAAGACTCTTGGGATATGTTTCGCCATATGGACATCTGTTTGCTTTAGGTTTGCTTTGTACGATTTTGGCAAGCCTTTTGAACCTCGCTGTATACTGGGTTGTGAAAGAACTTGTGGATAAGGTTCTTACAGGCGGCGATATTGTCATTATGAGTAGAATGCTCAATATAACTGTTATCGGAGTTATTGTGCTGTTTGTCATAAAAGGCGCATTTTCTTACGGGCAAGTCTATCTTATGGCTTATGTCGGGCATAGAGTCGTTGCTGACCTGCGTGAACAGGTGTATGGCCACTTGCAGTGCATGCCCATAGAGTATCATGACAGTAAGCACACAGG
>JAKPFY010000267.1 GCA_029551185.1 Bacillota bacterium | reverse complement strand
CCTAATACGCCTTTCTAAGATTCATAGCAATGTGACTGTACGTTTTCCGTTGATCCCGGGTATTAATGACAACGAAGAGAATATCGTGTCCATGGGGGAATTCCTTTCATCACTGAGATGGGAAGGCAATCAACCACGCATTAATGTATTGCCTTACCACAAGACGGGGATTGGCAAATATGAAAGACTAGGGAGGGCATACAGCATACCTCATGTTGTTCAGCCTACAGATGAAGCAGTTGGTTGTGTGCGGGACAGGCTGAGAAGGTTCGGGCTTGAAACCGGGTTGGAGGAGGCGAGGTAAGATGACGGAAAGGATTGCCCTGCTGAGGGAGCAGAGCCTGAAGGCAAAGCCTTACATATCCACTGAGAGGGCGGAACTTGTGACAGCAGTCTACAAGAATGCAAGAGTTGCGTCACCGCCTATCATACGGGCTTTGGTGTTTCGGACGTTGATGGAGAGAAAGACTTTGTACATAAATGACGGCGAGCTTATTGTGGGAGAAAGGGGTCCTGCGCCCAAAGCCACGCCTACGTACCCTGAGATTTGCTGTCACAGCCTTATAGACCTCGAGGTGTTGGATTCCCGGGAGAAGATTTCCTTTGCCGTAAGCCCTGAGGCTCGAAATATCTATGAGGAAGAGATCATACCTTTCTGGAAGGGCAGATCCATGCGGGACATGATCTTTACTCAGATGACAGATGAGTGGAAGGCTGCATATGACGCAGGCATATTCACTGAATTCATGGAGCAGCGCTCGCCCGGACATACAGTCCTTGATGACAAGATTTACAAGAAAGGGCTTCTTGATTTCAAAAAAGATATCCGAGAAAGCTTAGCGAGTCTTGACTATGTAGGTGACAGCCGCGCCTATGACAAACATGAGCAACTTGTAGCCATGGATATTTGCCTGGATGCATTAATACATTTCGCCCGACGGCATGCTGAGAAGGCTTTGGAACTCGCCGGGGAAGAGAAAGATGAGAGAAGAAAGACGGAGCTTGCTCAGATAGCTGAGATATGCTCGCATGTTCCTGCGTATGCTCCCAGAACGTTTTGGGAAGCGCTTCAGGCCTATTGGTTTGTGCATGTAGGCGTTATTACAGAATACAATACATGGGACTCTTTCAACCCGGGACGTCTTGATCAGCATCTGTATCCGTTCTACAAGAAGGACATAGAAGAAGGTAGGCTGACTGAAGAAGAAGCCAAAGAGCTCCTCCAATGCTTCTGGATTAAGTTCAACAACCAACCTGCACCGCCCAAAGTCGGTGTTACTGCAGAGGAAAGCGCCACCTATACTGACTTTGCTAACATTAACCTAGGCGGACTTACTGCAGACGGTTCAGACGGAGTGAACGATCTTACGTATCTGATCCTTAATGTAATCGATGAAATGAGACTCTTGCAGCCTAGCTCCAATATTCAACTAAGCTCGAAAAACCCGGACCGTTTCTTAAGACACGCCTTGAGGATTGTAAGGAAGGGATGGGGCCAGCCTTCCATATTCAACGCTGATATGGTGGTTCAGGAGCTCTTGAGGCAAGGCAAGTCACTTGCGGACGCAAGGTGCGGCGGCACCAGCGGATGTGTGGAAACCGGCGCGTTCGGCAAGGAAAGCTACATTCTTACGGGATACTTTAATCTTCCGAAGGTCTTGGAGCTCGCCCTAAATGACGGGGTTGATCCTCGCAGTGGGATTCGGCTTGGCCCGGCTACAGGATGTCCTAAAGAGTTTGAAAGCTTTGATAACGTGTTACATGCGTTCGAGAAGCAACTTGACTACTTCGTAGGCGTGAAGATTAGGGGTAATAATGTCATTGAACGGATGTACGCCAAATACATGCCTGCGCCTTTCTTGTCTCTGTTTATCGATGACTGCATAAAAAAGGGTATTGACTATCATGAAGGTGGAGCCAGGTACAATATCTCGTACATTCAAGGCGTGGGGATCGGAACTGCTACTGACAGCCTTGCTGCTGTCAGGCATCATGTGTTTGATGAGAAAACCCTGACTATGGCAGATCTGATTTCAGCTATACACAGCGATTTTGTAGGGTATGAGGATGTGAGAATGCGTCTTATGAGGTCATCGCCAAAATACGGTAATGATGATGATCGGGCAGATGACTTAATGACTTGGATCTTTCGGGCATTCTTCAACTCAGTGGAAGGCAGTCCCAATACCAAAGGCGGAGTCCATAGAATAAACATGCTTCCCACTACGTGTCATGTGTATTTCGGTAAAGTGTGTGGCGCGACCCCTGACGGCAGGCATGCAGAGGAGCCGCTGTCAGAAGGGATTTCTCCTGTTCAAGGAAGAGACCGAAAAGGGCCTACTTCAGTCATGAAGTCAGCAGCAAAAATGGATCATGCGCTGACAGGAGGTACGCTTCTTAACATGAAGTTCACGCCGAAGATACTTGAAGGAGAAGAAGGCATCCTGAACCTTGCGCATCTGGTGAGATCCTATTTTAAGCTCGGCGGTCATCATGTGCAGTTCAACGTGGTAAATGCGGAGACTCTTCGCGCTGCCCAGGAGGATCCTGAAAACTTTCGGAACCTCATTGTGCGGGTGGCAGGGTATAGTGATTATTTTTGCGATCTTGGTAAGGCCCTTCAAGATGAGATCATTGCCAGGACGGAACATGCGTCTTTCTAGAGGCGCGGCCTAATCATAGGTGTAACGTAATCGCAGGTCGAGAGCGGTTTTGGTTGTTTTTTTGCGAAATTTTGTTGACAAGCTATGTACGCTGTGATAAGATGCATTTCAAAATAGAATATGGAACCTATGCCAAGTAATTTGGCAAAGAATGAAATCATTTGCTCATCCAGAGAGGTGGAGGGACTGGCCCAATGAAACCCGGCAACCTTCTGTTATTGCGGTTAGGCCGATTTCCGACTGCATTACGGAGAGGTGCCAATTCCAGCGGATGAATCCAGAGGATTAATCCGGCAGATGAGGGAGGCAAGGCACTTGAAAAACTTTAGGCCCTTTCCCGCTGCGGGGGAGGGTTTTTTGCATCTTAGAGGGGATGTGTTACAAGGTTGGTGAGACTGGAGTCAATCTCAAAGGCTTTCGAGACAGATTCGTCCAGAGTAATTGCGCTCAAAGAAGTAAGCCTTCATGTCGCGCCCGGGGAGATTTTCGGGATAATCGGTCTTTCCGGGGCGGGGAAGAGTACGCTTGTCAGGTGTATTAACATGCTGGAGGTGCCTGATCAAGGCAAGGTCTACGTGGACGGGACGGAGATCTCCGCGCTCGGAAGTCGGGAGCTTCGCGAAGTCCGAAAGAAAATCGGCATGATATTTCAGCATTTTAATCTTCTCTCATCTCGCACTGTCTTAGAGAATGTGATTTTTCCTTTGGAAATCGCGAAACTACCGAAACCGGAAAGGGCAAGGAGAGGGGAAAAGCTTCTTGAGCTTGTGGGCCTTGAAGATAAGAAAGACGCCTATCCTTCTCAACTGAGCGGTGGACAAAAGCAGAGGGTGGGGATCGCCCGCGCTTTGGCAAATGATCCGAAAGTGCTTCTGTGTGATGAACCTACATCATCCTTGGATCCTCAGACTACACGCTCCATCCTGAGGTTGCTTGACACGATTAACAAGAATCTCGGGTTGACTATTATCCTGATTACTCACGAAATGGAGGCAATCAGGCAGATATGTGACAAAGTGGCGGTAATCGAAGATGGAAAGGTGGTTGAATCAGGACGAGTCATAGATGTGTTTATTTCTCCGGATCATGAGACGACGAAAGCTATGATCCGAGGGTCAAGCCACATAGACGCCCCTGATTGGGCTATCGAGATTCTTGAAGCTTCAGCAAAAGCCTCTGACAGGCAAGTGGTGAGGCTGTCTTTTGTAGGCGAGTCCGCCGGACGTCCTGTGATCTCATCAATTGCCCGTGATTTTGGTGTGGACATAAATATCCTGACTGCTCAGATTGATCATATGAAGTCGGTTCCGTTCGGTGTAATGTTGGTAGAGCTCTCCGGTAACAGCGGCGGAATCGAGAAATCCATAGATTATCTGCGTAGGTTGGGAGTATCTGTTGATGTCATAGATGATATAAGCGATTTTGTGACAAAGGAGAACGGAGGTGCAAACCTTTAGTGTTTGATTCCCGTCTGGTTCAGATTATCGTTGGCAGTCTGGGCGAAACCCTTTACATGGTTGGGGTTTCGTGTGGGCTTGCCGTGGTTTTTGGATTGCCCATAGGAGTTATTCTGGTGATTACGGAAAAGCGGCATATCCTGGAGAATCCCTGTGTAAACCAGGTCTTTCAAGCTGTGGTTAATATCGGCAGGTCTATTCCCTTTGTCATTCTCATGGTAGCAATAATGCCTTTTACTAGGCTCCTGACAGGGACGTCAATAGGAACGACTGCTGCAATTGTCCCTCTGACTATAGCTGCTATTCCGTTTGTTGCAAGAATGGTTGAAACATCTCTTCGTGAAGTTGATCCCGGTGTGGTTGAGGCAGCTCAGGCAATGGGTGCATCCCCGTGGGAGATTATTATAAAGGTTCTGATTCCTGAGGCGAAACCCTCACTGATACTGGGGGTCACAATCACCGCAATTAACCTTGTAGGCTATTCCACTATGGCAGGCGCCATAGGCGGCGGAGGGCTGGGGGACCTTGCAGTCAGGTACGGATACCAAAGGTTCCGCGGTGACGTAATGTTAGCCACAGTTGTCATCCTCGTTCTTTTGGTCCAAGGAGTTCAAGTGTTAGGCGGCGCATTGGCAAAGAAGGCAGAGCATAGGCGAAGCTGATACCTTGAGCTTCCTTTGGAAGGTTTTAAAATACATGACATCATATCTTATGGCGAAAAGCGTGTTCAGCGATTTCCGCTTCCCAAAAGCGGCATGCTAGGTGCTGTCAGGGAAGGGGCTGTAAAATACAACGACGTGAAGAAGAAGAGGAGGAAGAGAGTATGAATAAAAAGCCCAGATGCAAAAGAAATCATTCCATGTTCCGTGATCTTTTGGTAGCCTTTGTGCTTATGTTGGTCTTGTGTGCCGGAGGAGCGAGCAGCGAGGCTGTGGCGCCTACGAAGTTAAAGGTGGGCGCAACGCCTGTTCCACATTCAGAGATTCTTGAAATCATAAAACCTATTCTCAAGGACAAGGGGATTCTGCTGGAAGTTATTGAGTTTACTGATTATGTCACTCCGAATCTTGCGCTAAATGACGGAGACATTGACGCCAATTACTTTCAGCATATTCCGTATCTTGAGGAGTTTGCCGAAGCAAGACGTCTTGATATCACCTATATTGCCCGTGTACATATTGAGCCAATGGGAGTGTACTCAAAGAAAGTCAAGGATTTGAAAGACTTAAAGAATAAGGCTAAGGTCGGAATTCCAAGTGACCCGACAAACGGTGGGAGAGCTCTCTTGCTCCTGCAGAAGGCGGGAATCATCAAGCTTGATGACAAAGCGGGCATTGCTGCGACTAAATATGACATAATCTCAAACCCGAAAAACATTCAGATTATTGAGCTTGAAGCGGCTCAACTCCCAAGGTCTCTTGAGGATCTGGATCTTGCCATAATAAACTCAAACTATGCCCTGGAGGCAGGACTCATTTCAACAAGAGACGCGCTTATCATCGAGGACGCTGACTCTCCATATGTAAATGTCTTGGCAGTGAGGACAAAGGACAAGGATAAGACCGCATTGATAGAACTTGCTAAGGCTTTGACCTCTGATACAGTGGCTGAGTTCATAAGAGAGAAGTACCCGGGTTCAGTTGTGCCTGCTTTCGGGCTGGAGTTTTAGGAATTTGCAATGATTGAATTGACAAACAGTTGAACCCGCGATTGTAGACTATAACAGACAAAAACAGCCTGTAAGCTGAAAATCGATGCTTACAGGCTGTTCTTACAAATAGCCTTCTGAAACCGGCAGACAGCTTTGTCGCTTTGAGACGTCCATAGCTATGTTGTCTTTGATTGACAATTACATTGCTTCTTTGGGGCATGGTTCTTTTTCCAGATATCGTCCGCTACGTTACCCCATGCTTTGGCGTATCCATAGAGCGGCTGGCATAGAGCGGATGCAGTCAGATTATCCATCTGAGTTGGGTAAGCACCTGATGCCTCCACCATTTGCTGTAGTTTCTCAGGATTGTCAATCATCGGACACGGCCTGAGAAGATTCTCATTAAACGGTATGGAATCTTGATATGCTTTGAATAGAGGAGATTTCAATGCCTCCAAGAGTGTGGTATCTTTGATATTCACATTGGCGAAATGGATAAACGCGCATGGCTCGACTTCCCCTGTGGCGTTAATATGGAAGTAGCACTGTCCGCCGGCTATACATCCGCCTGTTACCCAACCGTCATTCCAGAAGTCCGCTATAAAGATGGGTTTCTCTGAGCGCCATCTGTTGACTGTCTTATACATATGTTCTCTTTGCTCAGGGGTTGCCATGTACTCCAGGTCAGCCTGCCCCCCGACTGGGACGTAAGTAAACAGCCAGCCAAAGATACAACCTTTATCTACCATTAAGTCTATGAATTCATCGCTACCGACTCTGTCGGTGTTCTCTCGATTATATGTAGCTGAGAAACCGTACACTACGCCTGCTTCGCGCAGATTATCCATGGCCTGCATAACTTTGTTGAATACCCCTTTGCCGCGTCTGGCATCGGTTTCTTCTTCAAAGCCTTCTATGCTTATGGCGAAAGTCACATTTCCAATGTCAGCGAATTTCTTAGCGGCTTCCTTGTCAATCAAAGTACCGTTTGTGAACACATGAAATACCAGTTCATCATATTTTTTTGCCAAGGACATAAGATCGTCCATTCTGACAGTGGGCTCACCGCCGGATACTACTATAAAGCGAATTCCGAGCTCTTCAGCTTCGCCGATAACCCTGTCTAAAGTGGCATAATCCATGTCCTTGGTGCGATCGTACTCAGCTGCCCAACAGCCTTTGCACCTGAGATTGCATCTGCCTGTAGGATCAATAAGCATTGCCCATGGTATATGTACACCATATTTTTGTTCAGTACGTTTGCGATACGTAGGAGCCAGTATACCTGCATGAACGAAAAAATTAATACCGACCTTATCTCGGACATTAGGCGCAACTTGATTTAGAGTTCTGACAGCCAGGTTCCGCCAGTTATTATTCTCATCTGCCATAAACTTCGCCCAAGAACGGGCATATTCCTTGTGTATGGGTTCTCGCGCCAAGGTTTCTCCCCATTGAAGGATCTTAACGAGGTTCTTTTCGGGTTCGTTTGCCAGGTACCTCAGCATTTGCTTGACAACTGTCTCACCAAGCATAGCCTTTGCCCCTTCAAACGCCATGATATCTTCCTCCCTTGCAGAAGACCTATTAAGAGGTCAGTCATGAATAATGAAACAGGATACTATTCATTCACCATAAGATAAACACATTTCCGTGAACCGGACTAAACCGCTGCAACCAACAACCCGTCAACATCGCTACAACGAAAACATATGCTTTCGTTCGAGGAGCACATTAAGAAGATTGCGCACTTCCTCAAGAAGGGCATGGTTTATACTGCATAGAGTATACTTGCCTTCCCGATGCAGCCTAACCAGACCGGCCTCATTGAGCACCTTAAGTTGCTGAGAAACAGCGGATTGGCTGATTCCGAGCTTCTCCTCCAGCTCCCTGACACTAAAGGGTTTTGATGAAACCAGATCCAGAATTTTGAAACGTGTTTCTTGCCCGAGCGCTCGAAACGCCCGGACCGGGTCCTTTGTTTTTGATATAGAGTTCACCTCCCTGTCAGGGATTGATTAGTTACGCATAGGCTTATCACTGATAAACTTACTGATTGCAAGCACAATGCTGGAAAAGTCAGCAAGTTAAATCATATTACCATTTGCTTATATGTTAAACTCCATTTTCAATCTTGTCAATGCGATTTCGGACCAGAATGTCGGACCAGAGCCATTTGTGCTGCAGTCTCTAAGTTTAGAAAATGACACCAGTCCGGAAAATTCTGATAAAATTGCCCTGGTTCTCCGGTGATGTTATAATACATACTGGATGTGGCCGGGACTCTCGTTCTTTGGGCCACATTTGCTTGATACTACGGAGGTGCGATATCTTTGAGGAGTTCCAGTATAAGGAATTTCTGTATAATTGCTCACATAGACCATGGGAAGTCAACTCTCGCAGACAGGATACTTGAAACAACGTCGTCTATTTCAGGGCGTGACATGACTGATCAGGTTCTCGACAGCATGGATCTGGAGCGTGAGCGAGGTATTACGATTAAAGCCAAAGCCGTGCGCCTCACATACAAGTCTCCCGACGGCAACGAATATATCTTTAACCTCATCGATACTCCGGGGCATGTGGACTTTGGTTACGAAGTCTCGCGCAGTCTTGCAGCATGCGAAGGGGCAGTGCTGGTGGTCGATGCCTCTCAGGGGATTGAAGCGCAAACTCTGGCTAACCTTTACCTTGCAGTAGAGAATGATCTTGTGATAATCCCTGTGATAAACAAGATAGACCTCCCTAACGCAGACCCGGAGAGGGTCAGGAGGGAGCTTCAGGATATTGTTGGGTTCAGCCCGGATGAATTCATATTTGCCTCGGCGAAAACAGGTCAGGGTGTACAAGAGATATTAGAGGCTATCGCGCATAGGGTCCCACCGCCGAGCGGCGATTCTGAAGCTCCTCTTAAGGCCTTAATCTTTGATTCACACTTTGATCCTTACAGGGGAGTCATTGCATATACGCGAGTTGTGGATGGTCATCTTACATGCGGGATGCGGATAAAGCTAATGGCGATTGATAAGGAATTTGAGGTAACCGAGTTGGGGGTCTTCAAGCCTCATATGGACGAGACGCGCTCCTTGTCCGCAGGTGAGGTAGGGTATGTGGCTGCAGGGGTGAAGAATGTCCAGGACATGCATGTGGGTGACACTATCACTTCAGCTGAGTTCTCTGCAGACGCTCCTCTCCCAGGTTACAGGCAGGCAAGGCCTATGGTGTTCTGCGGGCTCTATCCTGCAGACACCTGCCGGTATGAAGACATTCGGGACGCCTTAACGAAGCTTCGGTTAAATGATGCTTCCCTCAAATTTGAGCCGGAGACGTCAGTCGCTTTGGGATTTGGTTTCAGGTGCGGTTTTCTCGGGTTATTGCACATGGATATAATTCAAGAACGCCTGGAGCGTGAGTTTGACCTGAATCTAATAACCACAGCCCCAACTGTCGTGTATCAGGTGGAGAAGACTTCAGGAGAAATGGTGGAGATTGACAGCCCGGCTAAGCTTCCTCCTGCCTCAAAAATCCAGGCTATTCTGGAGCCATATGTCCAGGCTGTCATCATTACCCCTTCCGACTATATAGGGCCTGTAATGGAGCTATGCCAGGAAAGGCGGGGCGAGTACAAGAATATGGAGTACTTGAGCGAAAGCCGTGTGAGGATTGTCTATAACCTGCCTCTTTCCGAGATTCTTCTGGACTTCTTTGACCGGCTTAAATCACGGACCAGAGGGTATGCGTCTTTGGATTATGATTATATCGGTCATTTTGAGTCAGATCTTGTCAAGCTGGATATTCTCCTTAACGATATGCCTGTGGACGCGCTTTCGTGCATGATCCACAGGGAAAAGGCACAGGAGAGAGGGCGTCAGTTAGTGGAGAAGTTAAGAGAAACTATTCCGCGTCAGCTTTTTGATGTGCCGATCCAGGCTGCCATAGGGTCTCAGGTGATTGCGAGAGAAACTGTGCGGGCAATGCGCAAAAACGTGCTGCAAAAATGCTATGGAGGAGATGTTTCACGAAAGCGGAAGCTCTTGGAGAAACAGAGAGAAGGCAAAAGACGCATGAAACAACTGGGAAATGTGGAGATTCCTCAGGAGGCGTTTATGGCTGTTCTAAAGGTGGACTAAATCAGTGCAGGTCTTATGATTCGCAAGGCCTGGGTTTGTATATTCACATCCCCTTTTGCGTGAAAAAGTGCGATTACTGTGATTTCAATTCCTATGCCATAGGCTCCGTTAATGAGTCAGAAAAGGCGCTATGCCGGTATATAGAAGCGCTTCTCGAGGAAGCTCGAATTCAGTCTGAGGCAGTAACGGAGCTGGGAGCGCAGGTGAGTACAGTTTATCTGGGAGGGGGCACCCCTACGTATCTTCCGGAAATCTTGCTGTCATCTCTTTTGACTGAGGTTTTCCGATTGTTTCCCATTGCGGATAATGCTGAAATAACAGTGGAATCCAACCCGGGAACAGCAACTTACAGGAAGCTGCGTTGCCTGAGAGATATCGGGGCGACACGCCTCAGTATAGGGGTTCAATCACTAAATGACAGTCTTCTTGCCAGGTTGGGTCGTGTGCACAGCGCATCCGATTCCATTCAGACATTTCATCTTGCGAGGGAGGCGGGGTTTGATAACATAAATATCGATCTTATATATGCCATCCCAGGCCAGACAATGGATGACTGGGAGGAGACTCTGGATTCAGTGATAGGACTCAGGCCGGAACACATTTCCGCTTACGGACTGATGCTTGAAGAAGGAACGCCTTTATGGCGCAAGGTGAAGTCGGGAACGTTGGCTGTCTGTGATGAAGATCTTGAGATAGACATGTACTATTCTGCCAAAGAGAAGTTGAGTCTGGCAGGATATCAGCACTATGAGATATCCAATTTCGCCATGCTCGGGTATGAGTGTCGTCACAATATCATCTATTGGAGACTTGAGCCATATATCGGCCTTGGGGCAGGGGCGCATTCATATGTAAAGAGAGAAATACGAAGCAACCTCGCTCATCCTCAGGACTACCTCCGCTCAATTAAGAGTGTAGGCTCCAGTGTCTGCGAGAGGGAGGTTTTCTCCAAGGCGGACGAGATGTCAACTGTAATGATTCTTGGGCTGAGAATGACCTGCGGTGTAGGGGAAAGCGAATTTCACAGGCGTTTTGGGATATCCATGCGTGACGCTTTTGGTGAGGCTATCGCAAAAGGTGTGGCAAATGGACTTCTTAAATGGGACGGAGACAGGCTTAAGCTTACCCGTTACGGCTTGATGCTTTCCAATGAAGCTATGCAGGAGTTTTTGTGAGAACTTGTCCGGATTGTCAGACATAGAGGTATCCTGCAGGAAACAGGTAAAGAGAGGCGAAACAGAATATGGAAAGGAGGCCTGGCATATGGCAAAATTCGGCATAATAGGAGGGACCGGGTTTTACAAGTTAGAGGCTCTGCCCATTGTACGGGAAGAAGATGTCACCAACAAATACGGTACAGCTCGTGTGTCTATTGCGGAGTATAAAGGTTCTGAAATAGCTTTTGTGCCAAGACACGGAGCCGGCCATTCACTTCCTCCGCATGTAGTCAATTACCGTGCGAACATAAAGGCAATGAAGGATCTGGGTGTGGACTACATTATGTCAACAGCAGCTGTCGGTTCATTACATATGCTGTTGCCCCCGGGGGAGCTCGTGCTACTGTCCCAGTTTATAGATTGGACAAGACGTAGGATTGGAACATTCTTTGATGAAGAGGATCCCAATTTCAAGCATGTCGATGTCACAGAGCCTTTCTCAGGATTTCTCCGAGAGAAGATATTGGAGGCAGCGAAGGATAATGACATCCATCTTCACCCATACGGCACATATGTCTCAGCTGAAGGGCCCAGATTCGAGACACCGGCTGAGATTTCCATGATGCGGCTGGTGGGCGGGGATGTTGTAGGGATGACCATTGTGCCCGAGGTTGTGCTGGCCAACGAGGCGGAAATAGACTACGCTACAGTGACTGTTACCACGAACTATGGCGCAGGAATGCTGCCTGGGAAGGTAAGGCATGAGGAAGTCGGAGAGATTTTCGCCGGAGCCAAGAAACGTCTTGAGAGGCTTTTCATGGCGACTTTAGACCTTTTGTTGGAAGGGTGACGAGCGTGGCCTATGGAACTAAAGAAGATCTCCCGTTCCTGATTCGACCTGAGAATACGGCGCGCTATGAAGATGGGGAGGTCCTGATTCTTGACCGCAGGGTTTATCCATTCGATGTCAAGTTTGTGCGCTGTAAGACGTACAGAGACGTGGCTCAGGCAATCAAGGATATGGTTACTCAAAGCGGCGGCCCTCCTTTTTGTGCAGGTTACGGTATGGCGCAGGCTGCACGCGAAGCTGTAAGCAGGTCCCATGAAGGCATTCTGGAGGAGTTAGAGAGAGCAGCCGGATATTTAATCAACACGAGGCCTACTAACAACAGTATCGTCTTGATGACTGAAAAGATGCTGGAAGTAGGACGAAAGGCCCTATGGGAAGGACAAGATGTAGAGGATGCATTAGTTAAGGCTGTCGATGCTGAATTTGAGGCTAGGCACAAAAGAGGATTAGCTATAGGCGAAAACGGGGCAAGCCTTCTTATAGACGGGGATTCAATTCTGAATCATTGCTGGGCTGAAAGCGGAATTGTCTATACCGCTTATGTAGCTCGTCAACAGGGGATGAGGCTTAAGGCCTACTGTTCTGAGACGCGGCCTTACCTTCAAGGAGCCCGGCTCACCGCTGACGCGCTCTGTGACATGGGGATTGAAACAACTGTAATCACAGATAACATGCCTGCCTACCTCATGTCCAAAGGTATGATATCGAAATTCTTCACAGGCGCGGACAGAGTTACAATGGATGGCAGCGTAATCAATAAGATAGGCACTTTGCAGATTGCCATATGCGCTCATCATTTCGGTATTCCGTTTTTTGCGTTTTGCGATGGGCCTGATCCGAAGGCTCCTACAGCTGCTGACGTAATTATAGAGGAGCGGGATCCCAGCGAGGTTTTGAAGTGCTTGGGACAACGTACTGCCACGCCTAAAGCAAAGGGGTACTATCCTGCATTTGACGTAACGCCACCTGAGTTTGTAAGCGCCATAGTTACTGACCGCGGGGTTTTCACGCCTTATTCCATGGCTGATTACCGGCAAGTTGGGTCAGGGAGGTCAAAGTAGCAGACGTATACTCATTATTTAGTGATTTGCTTTTGAGGAGGCGTAAAAAGTGGATTCTTCGGAGCTTAGGATCCGGGTAATTGAAACAGCCAAGGCCATGTTGCGGTTAGGACTGACAGTTGGCACAGGAGGGAATGTAAGCGTCAGGTGCCCTGATGACAAAACATTCTTGATTACTCCAAGCAGTCTCCCCTATGAGACTCTCACGCCCGATGATATTGTGGCGGTTGACCTTGCTGACGGGGCTTACAAAGGGCGTAACAAGCCGTCCATAGAACTCCATCTCCACAGAAAGGTATATCTGACGCGTCGTGATGTCAGCGCTGTCGTCCATGCGCATCCGCCGATTGCGTCTGCGCTTGCGGTTTCCGGCAAGCCGCTCCCACTGATTATTGACGCATGCACATTTGCATTTAAAGACAAGGTTGAAGTTGCGGAGTATGCAAAACCCGGGACTCTTGAACTTGCAGAAAACACAGTCAAGGCGTTAGGCAATAACACAGCGGTTCTATTAGCCAACCATGGTATTCTGTGCGTAGGGGATAATCTTGACAGTGCCTTGGAAAGGTGTGAAGTCCTTGATAAGGCGGCCTTGACGTATATCTTGTCTTTAATTGTGGGCACGCCCAGTTGCTTGAGGCCTCTTTCCGATGGAGGCTGATTCTGTGCGGTTCACGTTTTAAAGTTGTGACCGTTGCTGCGCTGGATGCATACGATGTATGGTCTTCATCCATAATCTATGGATATGTCATTCCTGTTTAAGGAGGGCATGGGCCATGCCTGCTTTTGAATCCCGAAACCCTGATCTTGTCCTTGTAGGCTTGGAAGAGGGGCGGCTCAGCGCGGTCGAAGCTATACAAGCCTTAAGTACGTCCTGTGATTCCCATACCAAGAAGCGACAGACGGATACGGAAAGCCCTGATTCAAGCGAATGGAGGTTGCGTGAGGCCCTCTCAGAACTGGACAGTCTGATCGGACTCACCGCAGTCAAAGCGCTTGTCCGTGAGCTTGTGGCGTACGTTAAGATTCAACAGATCAGGGAGATGCGCCAGCTTGCTTCAGAGGCTTTGGTTTTACATATGGTTTTTAGCGGCAATCCCGGGACAGGGAAGACTACATGCGCCCGGCTCATGGGGAAAATCTTTCGGGAAATGGGAGTATTGGAAAAAGGCCATCTTGTAGAGAGGGAGCGGGCTGATCTCGTCGGAGAGTATATAGGTCATACCGCTCAGAAGACGCGGGAACAGATTAAGAAAGCCTTAGGCGGCATACTCTTTATTGATGAAGCGTATTCTTTGGCTACAGGCGGCGAGAAGGATTTTGGCAAGGAATCAATTTCTACGTTGATCAAAGCGATGGAAGACAACAAAGACAAGTTCATAGTGATACTGGCCGGATACCGTGAAGAAATGACAAAATTTATCCAGTCAAACCCGGGCATACGTTCGCGCTTTCCTATCCACATTGAGTTTCCTGATTATACTACGGAAGAATTGATGCTCATTGCAGACCTTATGCTAAAGAAGAGGGATTACAGACTGGATGTTGCAGCCAGGGCCAAACTGGAAGCGCAACTTAGCAGAAACTTAGGGACTGACAGTGATCATTCAGGCAATGCCCGCCTCGTCAGGAACATTATCGAGCGTGCTATAAGACGCCAAGCGCTTCGGCTTGTAGACAAAAAGCAACTGACTCGGGAAGAACTCATGCTTATCCGAAGGGAAGACATCGAATACAATCATGAAGCGGTGTATCGTTTTGGGTAAACCAAACGTAGGCAAGACCCTTTTAGTCCTAGGGCTTGCTGATTACATGAAGGTGAAAGATGTTGACATCACTTTTCAGGATCCCGGCGGCGCCAGGTATTCCAGGAAGTATCCGGTGGATGTGGCCATGAGGGAACTTGTGGGTGCCTTACCCCATCAAACAAAGTGTCTCCAATCTTTCTCCCTTGAGTTTAGGGTCGGGAAAGGCAAGAAGGCAGTGGAACTCATCGATACTTGCGGTCTCACTCAGCAAATCCATGATGACCCGTTGACTCGAAAGGCTATGGCCCAGACTTTATCTGCCATACGCGGTGCAGAAATCATTATCCACGTAATAGACGCGCACTTTTTAGGCAGTGTGGATGTATTGTCTGACCCGACAGAAGTGGACCTGGATATGCAACTTGCAGCCTTTGCAGGGCCAAGGGGCGGGTACTGTATTGTCGCAAATAAGATGGACCTGCCAGGAGCAAACCGCGGTCTTGCCAGGATTCGGAGATTATTTACAGGATACAAAGTGCTTCCTGTTTCAGCGGCTACACGAGAAGGCTTCAAGGAGGTAAAGCGACATGTCCTTCGTAACCTCTAGAGTTTTCTTGGATCTCCTTGCAGTGGTGCTTGCAGGTATCACAATTAAGCTTTTTGACGATTTTCTGGACTATACGATAGACTTAGCCTCAGGCAATCCGTCTCTCGTAGATGTCTTGGGTTCCGGAAGTGTGGCGTACACTTTAGTTTTTGCAGTTTTGGCGTGTAGCGTCAACTTGAAATTGGCTGCGCCTCTTATCCTTTCAGCATATGCTGTGGGTATGCTGAAGGACCCGTCACAAATGCTTCCTTTGGGACTTAGCGCTTGGATGGAATCGGTAGCAGTCGTTATAGCCTCTTGGATCATATTCGGGTGGTCTCAAACTATGGTGAGTGTCTTGCTTATGGCAGCTGTCGAGTTCGTAGATGACATTATTGACTACTCTCGTGATAGCAGAGGGCCTGTGACAAACCTTGTCCGTGTGATAGGGAAAGGGCAACTCGTTCTTCTTTCCATTGTAGTTCTTATCACATCGTTCATTATTGATCGGCGCACTACAGCACTTGTTGCCATATGCGCCCCTATCACTTTAGTAATCGCTGATCTTATCAGCCGATCCTTCAGGGGGAATGCATATGGCTCTTGAAGGTTGGCTGCTTCTCCTTGTTGTAGCGTTTCTCCTTGGGTATATAGTCGGTCACAGGCAAGGCAAGGAAGAAGGGTTCAGAGAAGGTGCCGTGTTTGCGCCTATCGAAATGCGCCGTACTACTTTGGAGAGAGGTAGGTGCATAATATGCGGGACAGGCACAAAAAAACGCGATGCGGATTGTTTGCCAAGGAATGAGCCGGCTTATTTTGAAGATGACAGGACTCCGACGTCTCCTGGCGAACAGAGGGGTTGAGGGTGTCCTGGTAATCGACTTAAGACTGGACTAAGGAGTGAAAATGCGATTGAACAGGCAACACGGTTTAGATATAGACTCTGATCTTATGGAGCTGTTTAGAAAAAGCCGTGAGGCAGCGAGAACGAAGCTTCTGGACATTGAGAGCAATCTCAGAGAAAATTTTTTGAAGGTGCTGGAAGCTTTCAGATCAGTGGGTATAAGTGATCAGGATTTCGCCGGGACTACCGGCTACGGGTACGATGACCGGGGAAGAGAGGTTACCGAAGAAGTATACGCCAGGGTTTTTAGGGCGGAGAGCGCGCTTGTGCGCCACCAGATTGCCTCAGGAACCCAAGCTTTATCTCTTTGTCTTTTCGGACTGCTCCTCCCGGGCGATGAGATTCTCTTTGCCACCGGTATGCCGTATGATACGTTACAGACGGTAGTCGGCATGGACAGTAAGACGCCCGGGTGTCTCGCCGAGCTCGGCATCACATGGAAGATAGCAGGAATGACAGCCGGTGAAGACTCGGATTCCGGCAACTCCTTTACCGGGACAAGCGGTTCGAAGGCACCGGCTGTTCTTGATGAACAGGCAATCACAGCCATTGCAGATTCTGTGGGCAGTCGCACAAAAGTCGTTTTTATACAGCGTTCCAGGGGTTATTCATGGCAACGATCTGTGCCGTGTCAGACTATTTCAAAGATCGTACAAGCGGTAAAAGCACGCAATCAAAATGTAGTCGTGGTTGTGGACAACTGTTACGGGGAGTTTACGGAGACAGTTGAACCCACTGAGGTCGGCGCGGATATCGCCGCAGGATCTCTCATCAAGAACCCAGGTGGCGGCATTGCTCCTACAGGCGGATACATTGTCGGCAGAAAAGATTTGGTGGACCGGATTGCGACAAGATTGACCGCTCCGGGAATAGGCGGTGAAATCGGACCGAGCCTCAACACCTCCCGTCTTATGCTTCAGGGGTTGTTCCTTGCTCCCCAAATGGTAGCGGAATCTTTGCGCGGTACGTGTGTGGCAGGGCATGTATTCCGGTTGCTTGGATATCCGACCCTCCCTGACGAAAATGAAGTGCTGTCTGATAATGTACTTGCTGTGAGGATGGGAGATGAAGAGAGATTACTCACGTTTTGTCAAGGATTTCATGTTGCCGGCCCTGTAAACGCCTTGTACAGACCTGAAGCGTCACCTTTACCCGGATATGCTCATAAGGTAATTATGGCAGGCGGGACTTTTGTGCAAGGATCTTCGTCAGAATTGACTGTTGATGCCCCTATATGTCCCCCGTACATTATGTACATGCAAGGCGGACTGCTCCATTATCATGTAGAGTTGGCAGTCCTCTCAGGCCTTACTGCTTTGAAGAAACGTAACCTTCTGGAGCCGTCTAATTGAACGTCGCCGCCATGACGCGATGACGTCAACGCGGCGACGATGGCTGACGTTGACTGAGTCTTGACAAATCTTCGGAATTTGCTAGTATTATTTTAATCGGCATATTACCGACAAGAAGGGAGCGATTTGAAGGGAGGCGGGACTTTGAATGAAATACATTCTTGGGTGCCATATCCTTATCGAGGCATATGACTGTGACCCTAAGATCCTGGATGATATTGCAGTTGTGGAGGAAACTATGGTGAACGCTGCTTTACGGGCAGGAGCTGAGGTCCGTGAGGTGGCGTTTCGTAAGTTCAGCCCCCAAGGGGTCAGCGGTGTGGTAGTAATATCCGAATCTCACTTATCTGTTCATACGTGGCCTGAGTTTGGATATGCTGCGGTTGATGTATTTACATGTGGGGATACGGTAGATCCCATGGTCGCGGTGGACTACATACGCGATGAATTTAAGGCCCGCCGGGCTTTGACGTCAGAGGTGAAGAGGGGGATCTTTGATGAGCACAATATCACAAAGATCTCCCCTGGGTAGGGTTATACGGAAAGGCAGACCCGAAAAACACATAAAGCGCCAAATTGGGAACAGACTTTCTGTTCCCTTTCTTGTTTTTTTAGGATCAACAGATTTAGCAGGAGAGCCACAAGTCTTATAGAAGTTCTTCCAGAGTATCGATGCCAGGGAGGTGGGATGATGAGCAATAAAGCGACAATGTGTCGTGTGCCATTCGCTTGCCTATTCATCCTCATAGTTGCCTTGATAATTGCGCCGTGTCAATACGTTTCCGCAGGAGGGGGTGACGATTTGGAAGAGACGAAACTAGAGGTGGGGACTGAAGAGAGAAAAGACATGTCCCTGACTGTCTACAATAGCGACATTGCGTTGGTAAAAGACACCAGGATGATTCAGTTTTCCAGAGGACTGAATCTTGTGGAACTTTCAGGTCTTGCTACGAGTATGGATCCTACTTCTGTTTCCTTTGCCTCTTTGACTGACCCGAGCACCTTAAGGACTGTTGAGCACAATTTCGATTACGGAGTAGTCACGAGGCAAACGCTTCTGGAGAAGTATATCGGAGAGAGAATCTGGCTGATAGTGGACGGTGTCCGTATGTCTGCCAGACTCATATCAGTTGACGAACAAGGCAGGCTTATCGTTGACCTTGAGGGAAGGATTGTCCTTGATCCTCAGGGTTCTATTGAGCTTCCTCCTTTGCCTTCAGGATTCATCACCCGTCCGACACTGGTATGGCATGCTGAGGCAGAGAGAGCCCAAGAGCATGAAGTGGAGATCACGTATCTTACCGGAGGTCTTAATTGGTCAGCTGACTATGTATGTATATTGGATGATAAAGACAAATCGTGCGCCTTAACCGGTTGGGTCACATTGGATAACAAGAGCGGCACAACCTATCGCGACGCGCGTTTGAAGTTAATTGCAGGAGACATACACAGACTTGCCGAAGCCGGACCGGTTCGAAGCGCCCCTAAGGCTATGATGGTTTCTGAATCAGCCTTTGACACAGGAATGGGGTTTGAAGAGAAGCCAGGATTTGAGTATCATACATATGCTTTGCCGGGAAAGACTACGGTTGCCAATAATCAGTTGAAGCAGGTGCAACTCCTTGCAGCTCCCCGTGTGCAGTCTGGGAAATTATACTTTCTTGAGAGAACGACTTCCCATTACGTGTATGAAAGAAGTCTCACCCCGGGCCAAAGCGAGACTATAAGCGCCAAGACTGTTCTGGAATTCGTAAATAACGAAGAGTCAGGGCTTGGGCTGCCTCTGCCTGCAGGCCGGGTTCGCGCGTACAAGATTTCTTCCGACGGGAGCATGGACTTTATTGGGGAAGATGCAATTTCTCATACACCTCGGGATGAAACAATAAGGCTATATGTGGGCGACGCATTCGATGTGATAGGTGAAAGGATAGTAACTGATTTCAAGATTATTGAGAAGAGCAGGGAAGAAGCATATTGTGTCAAGGTGAGAAACAGAAAAGACGAAGACGTGGAAGTCGCTGTTGTGGAGCGATTTTACGGTGACTGGACCATCTCGAGTCCGGTGCCTTATGAAAAGTGGGACGCCAATACAGTAGTGTTTAGAGTAAAGGTTCCGCGGGGCAGCGAGGTGGAAATCCTGTTTAGATTGCATACAGAATCTAAGTAACTCAACCGGGTTAAGGGGGAACCTTAATTGATACCTGACGCATCCTTTATCCCTGCCTATGAGCTTCTCGGAGAAGGTGATTATTATGTCGAAGAGCGTGTATTCTCCGAGGTTGACTTTCCGCTTCCTCAGGAGAAGTCTATGCTTCTCCGGAATCTGCAGGTAATGCGCGGGGTAGGCCCTGTAACCGAAAGGAAGCTAAAGGATGAAGGATATGAAGACATCCGGAGCCTCTCCCGACATATGCGTTGGGGGGATCAAGCGAGTTCTATTGCCAAGGCTATTGAGCAGAGAGACGCAAGGTTTCTTTCCAGGACAAAGGCTTCTGATTGGCAGATAGTAGGATTGTGTTCCCCCGGGGATATGGTATTCATTGATATTGAGACTTGTGGTCTTTCAAGCACTCAACCGCTTTTTCTCGTTGGGATAATGAAGGCACAAGAAGAAGGGGGTATGCGCCTTCGGCAGTTCTTCGCCAGATCATATGAAGAGGAAGTTGCTGTCCTAATTGCTGTAAGAAGCGAATTGGCAACTGCCGGTGTTGTGGTGACATATAACGGACTGAGGTTCGACATGCCGTATATCCGGGATCGTATGACGTACTATGGGACATGTTGCTCGGAAGATTACTTCCACTTTGACCTTCTATGGACTGCAAGAAGGCTTTTCAAGGAGACACTTCCCGATTGTAAGCTTGTAACAGTTGCATCCCACATCCTCGGCTATGAACGAGACATGGATATCCCAGGCTATCTGATACCTGATGTGTATCGTGAATTCGTGATGAACCCCCGTCCAGCCTTGATCCGTCCTGTTCTGGAACACAACGCCATGGATATTCATGCCATGGCTCTTCTCCTTGCAAGGATTCTTCGATATGGAGGTTCGTTGGCGTAAACTCACAACGCGCCGGGTTTGCCCAATATGCTTGGTGATTACATTACAGCCCGAATTTGCGGTGTTTGACAATGACAATATGCGATATGTGCACAGCTTGCTGTGCCAATGGGAGGGACGAATTCAAATTGGATGATGTGCGAATCATGAAGGCAGTCAGAGAAATCCTCGAGGCCATTGGCGAAGACCCTGAGCGAGAAGGGCTAAAAAATACTCCCGGACGGATTGCCAGGATGTTTCAGGAAATATTCTGCGGACTGGGCAAAGATCCGCGTGAAGAGTTGACACCTGTCTTTAATGAAGACCATGAAGAGATGATCATAATCAAGGATATTCCTTTCTATTCCATGTGTGAACACCATTTGCTCCCGTTTCACGGCAAGGCTCATGTAGCGTATCTCCCCAAAGGGGGAAGAGTTGTGGGTCTTAGCAAACTTGCCAGAGTGGTTGAGATACTTGCAAGAAGGCCTCAACTTCAAGAGAGGCTTACCAGTCAAGTTGCGGATATGATATTTGAGGCGCTGAAACCTCATGGCGTAATCGTTGTGGTGGAAGCGGAACATCTATGTATGTCAATGCGGGGAATAAGCAAGCCTGGAAGTTGTACTGTGACTTCAGCTGTCAGAGGGCTTTTTAAGAAAGACGCAGCTGCGAGGGCTGAGGCGCTCACTCTGATAAAAGGAGAGTGACAAGACGAATAATTGTCTCTCCCGCTCATATACATTATTCTGAAAGCTAGATGTTATATGGTGCCCAGGGGGAGGGACCGGATATGGAAAGATTCGATATCTTCCAGGATATGGCCACGAGGACCGGCGGTGATGTTTACATCGGAGTAGTCGGTCCGGTGAGGACTGGGAAGTCCACGTTTATAAAGCGGTTCATGGACCTCCTGGTCATTCCCAATATTGACGATTTCTATGACAAAGAGCGATCAGTGGATGAATTGCCGCAAAGTGGTGCAGGCAGGACTATTATGACTACTGAACCCAAGTTTGTTCCAAATGAAGCCGTAGCCGTGACGATTCAGGATAATATCAATGTCAGGGTTAGACTGGTGGATTGTGTAGGGTACTCAGTGGAAGGGGCTCTGGGGTATGAGGAGGACGACGGGCCTCGAATGGTGATGACGCCTTGGTTTGACTATGAGATTCCCTTTGAAGAAGCAGCTGAATTCGGAACGCGGAAGGTTATCTCAGACCATTCTACAATCGGTCTTGTTATTCTTACAGACGGCAGCATTACCGACATTCCGAGAGAAAGCTATGTCCGCGCCGAAGAGAGAGTCATCGGAGAGCTTCATGAACTGGGAAAGCCTTTCGCTGCGGTGCTTAACTCAACGCATCCTTGGGCAAGAGAGACCTTGGACCTCGCGACGAAACTTGCAGCAAAATACGGAGTACCTGTTATACCTATGGACTGTCTGAAGATGGACATTGAAGATGTGCTCGGCATATTACGAGAAGTGCTCTATGAGTTCCCGGTGCGCGAGGTAAGTGTGCGCTTGCCTATCTGGCTTAATGAGGTTCCACAAGAGCACTGGCTTAGACAGAAGTTTCAAGATGTTGTCGTTTCCGGTGTTAAGGAAGTAAGGAGAATTCGCGATATCTCAGAGACGGTAAGCGCCTTTGCCGAACAAGACTTCGTATCCCGAGCGGATCTTACAACTTTGGACTTAGGCACAGGACAAGTGGTAATTGACCTGGATACTCCGAGGGAACTGTTCTTCCAGATTATTCGTGAAGTCAGTGGACTTGAGGTAGAGGGAGACCATCATCTTCTTAGACTCATGAGAGAACTTGCCGTGTCTAAGAGGGAGTTTGATAAGGTGGCAGACGGTCTTAGAGACGCTGAGGAGCTAGGATACGGAATAGTCATGCCTCTCCTAGATGAACTCGAGCTTGAGGAGCCTGAACTTATTCGGCAAGGCACGAGGTTTGGAGTGAGGCTGAGAGCGGCTGCTCCGTCCATTCATATGATTCGCGCGAATATCGAGACAGAGGTCACCACATATGTAGGCACAGAGCGACAAGGTGAGGAACTTGTCAGGAGACTGTCTGATGAGTTCGAAAAAGACCCTGAGCGAATTTGGACCACGGATTTTCTCGGGAAGTCCCTACACGAGCTGGTTAAAGAGGGAATAGAAAGCAAGCTTTACAGAATGCCTGAAAATGCGCAGCAGAAGCTCCAGGAGACATTGCAGAAAATTGTCAATGAGGGAAGCGGAGGGCTTATTTGTATCATTCTGTAGGATTCTATAAGGGCGAATCTCATAAATCCTCTTCGTTGTGGGCACTATACCTCCGAAAGGGGGATCAAAACATGACGAAGACGGAGTTAGTGGAGAGGGTAGCAGCTAAGACAGGTTTTACGACGAAGGATTCAGCCAAAGCTGTTGACGCGGTGTTTAACGCTATGACTGAAGCGCTTGCTGCAGGCGAGAAAGTGTCACTTGTCGGTTTTGGCAGTTTCGAGGTGCGTCAGAGGGCTGCGAGGTCAGGACGTGACCCGAGAACAGGGGCTGCGATTCGCATAAGCGCGCGAAAGGCCCCTGTTTTCAAGGCAGGCAAGTCCCTAAAAGATGCTGTAAAGTAGTTTGAAACGGCGGGATTGGATTTAATTAATAAGCAAGAAATAAAGGAATAAGAGGAAAACCTGGGGATTCCATCGAATTGTCAGTATGTTACTGGATAAGTTGTAGCAGGGGAAGGTGTAAGATAAGATGGGATTACCGGGTATTGATGAGACTATAGAGTCTATTTCAGCTTCAGGCAAGAGCAAATCACGGCTCCCGGTGGATGTTCTTTTGGCATCCAGTTTTCTGGCGGGGGCCTATATCGCTTTTGGGGCTTTTCTTGCGGTGATGGCAAGCGCCGGAGCTCCATGGCCTCAAGGAATACCGGGATTGCAGAAACTATTGTACGCGGCAGTGTTCCCGGTAGGCATGGTATATGTAATCATAGCAGGCGCTGAGCTTTTTACCGGGAATTGTATGTTTCTTACTGTAGCCTTGTTTAGGCGTGAGATTAGGCTCCGCGATTTGCTTAGGAATTGGTTTTTGGTGTGGATTGGCAATTTTGCAGGAGGCATTGCTGTTGCGTATCTTTTCGGGCGGTTAGGCGGTGTGCTTATGACAGAGCCTTGGATGGGTTACGTGTACTCTCTTGCCCGAGGAAAATGCAGTCTGCCTTTTAGCGAGGCATTCTGGCGCGGAGTTGGCGCCAATTGGATGGGTTGTCTTGCTGTATGGATGGCTATGAAGGGCACTACCATAGTTGACAAAGCCATAGCCGGTCAGCTTCCGATTATGACTTTTGTCACTCTTGGGTTGGAAAACAGCATAGCGAACATGTTCACCATATCTGCATGTCTCTTCGCGGTGGGTCCCACATCTCAGGTAACATGGAAAGTTTTCTTGCTCAATAACCTTCTTCCGGTTACCATGGGTAATATCGTCGGCGGCGCGTTCTTTGTGGGAGGTATTTACTTGTTTATCAGCAGAAGGAAAGAGCAAGCGCAAAGAGCGGTATATCAGAAGCCTATAGACGAACGGAACAGAAAATTCAAGGTCGATAGCGCGGAATAGTGTAAGAGTAAAAATGAGGGCAGGGTAGGTTGCAGACGTAGCTTAGGTTTGATATAATACACCTGCATTCAAAATAGCACATGCGTCAAAGTTTGGCCGGGGCGTAGCGCAGTTTGGCTAGCGCGCCTGAATGGGGTTCAGGAGGTCGCGAGTTCAAGTCTCGCCGCTCCGACCATTTTTTTGTGATTTTTGTTTTTCATGTGTGGGTTTTGTTTCTCAAAAGTA
>JAKPFY010000186.1 GCA_029551185.1 Bacillota bacterium | reverse complement strand
CTGATGTCTCCTCTCTAGGATGTTATGGTTGCAACTTCATTCTAACCGAGGGACACAAGAAATGGCTTCTTTTATTTCATGGGGAAACCAATTTTACACAATTATACGGACTCAACTCCGCGCAGGCTATTTTGGATTTGTCAATGTATCGTATGACATTAAACAAGATGGTAGGTTCAGCAAGCTCAGAATATCCGTGGACACCGAAACGCACAGTAAGGACTATTCAGCTTCGCTCCCTGTAGAGAACATCAGGATATGGGACTTTACCCAACCCCCCGTTAAAGTCAGTGTCAATGGGATCGGGCTTCGGCCTGCGGAAGGGACGGCAGATAACGCCATCGGCGAGCTTAGAACACAACAAGGCTATTACCTGGACAAAAGAACCAACCAACTTTATGTAGGAGTACATAAGGACTCAGATAATATAAAGATTGAAGTTGTATGGATGGATTGAATAATCATAGTTGAAAATCAGTCATAAGGAGGTTCACAGCTATGAAAGCAGAAGTTCGGCTTGTAGAAGGCTTGACGATGATGGCAAAAAGCGAATCAGAGCAATGGGTAGTATTGGATCCCGGGGTATCATCAGGAGGGACGGGCGGTGCGCCTACCCCTATGGAATTCGTTCTTATGGCTTTCGGAAGCTGCGTAGCCATGACTGCAACCGCACTACTTAGAAAGAAAACCTCCACACTCGAAGAATTATCAGTAGAGCTGGATGCTGATCGGGCTGAACATTCTCCAAGCGCATTCACGCATATTACAGCCAAATTCATAGTACGCGGCGAAGGCCTCAAAGAAAGCGATGTTGAATGGGCTATTAAGCAGGCACATGCAAGGTTCTGTCCTGTCGGTGCCATGCTTGGCAAGGCTGTGGAAATTGACTATGAATGGGAAGTCAATTAAATCAGCGTAAGCCGGTCTATAGACAAAGGGGGAGACATCTCCGGAGACATGATAGGTAATACCAACACGGACAACTTCAGCTCACTTGGGGTAATTCCCAAGCCTATTCAGGGACTTACCAGCCCGGCTCACGGTATACAGCAAATAGCGGACGCAGTGGCTGCAGCCATGGGTGTAGATGTGACAGTAGCTGATGATAATCTGCTTCGCGTGGCCGGAACCGGACCTTTTGAGAAAGACCTTGGCAAAAAGGTTCCGCAAGGATGTGTTTTCGAGCGTGCGTTAAACCGCGTTGAAACGGTTATAGTCGAAAAGCCGCGGGAGGGATCGCTATGCATTGACTGCCATGGTCGGGACAGATGCCAGGAGACCCTAAGCATATGTACACCCATTACCATCCAAGGCAAGGGAGTAGGAATCCTTGCCATAGTTGCATTCACTCCGGAACAACGGGACAGGATCTACCCGTCCCTTCCTTCGTATATCGCTTTTTTGGAGAAAATGGCTGAACTTATAGCCACCAAGATAACAGAACACAGCTTAATGCTTGCCCTAGAAGGACGGAATCGCGAGCTTGAGGCTGTTGTTAACCATATTCACCAGGGCGTAATCTGTGTTGACAGCTCTCGTCTGATCAGGCAGATAAACACTCGTGCAGTGGAGCTGCTCAAGCTCCAGGCGAATGTACCTGAACCCGGCGACGATCTTAGAGCTATCTGGCCTGATTGCCTTCTGCTCCGGTGCATGGAGAACAGAGAATCGTACATTAATGCCAGTGAAACATACCGTACTCCCGGGGGCAAGCAGGTTCGGTTTTTGTCATCAGCGAAAGCGCTTATACTCGCAGACAAGGTCATCGGCGGTGTTTTGACGTTCAGCGATCTTGAGAGCACCCACAAGGACGCTTTTCGAGCCATTGAACACGGAACAGCTTTCACCTTCAATGATATCATCGGCACGAGCCATGCTATCACTCAAGTGAAGCAACAAGCCCTCACCGCGGCTAAGTACGATTCCAATATTCTTCTTACAGGTGAAACCGGCACAGGCAAGGAGCTGTTTGCCCGGGCAATTCACAATGCAAGCCCAAGGCGCGACTATCCGTTTGTGGCTGTAAACTGTACAGCAATACCGGAGTCGCTCCTTGAAAGTGAACTTTTCGGTTACGAAGCCGGGGCATTTACAGGCGCCAGCAAGAACGGCAAACCCGGCAAATTTGAGCTTGCTAACCATGGTACGCTGTTCCTTGATGAGATCGGCGACATGCCTCTATTCTTACAGGCAAAGTTACTTCGCGCAATCCAGAATATGGAGATCACACGAGTCGGCGGGCTCTACCCAAAGCGCATAGATGCTCGAATCATATCAGCAACCAATCAAGATCTGGAAGAACTCATGCGAACTCACAGATTCAGAGATGACCTTTACTATCGCCTTTGTGTGGTACCTATTAACTTGCCGCCGCTTAGACAGAGGCCTGACGATATACCCGTTCTGGCAGACTACTTCATCGCCCGGTATGCCCATCAATTCAACAAAGCAGTCCACGGCCTGACTGATAATGCCCTTGATCTGCTCATGGCGTATGACTGGCCCGGAAACGCGCGAGAGCTTGAGAACGTCATAGAATATGCCGTCAATTTTGCCACAGACGAATGGATCACTGTTGAGAAACTACGCGATCGCATACCGTCATGTTCCTCTGGCAAGCCAGGATTCGGATCTACCAAGGATCTCAGGACTGCAGTTCGTAGTTTTCAGAAGCAGTTGGTGAAGGAGGCTATTGAAAGGCACGGCGAAAATCCTGCTGCCAGAGAACTCGCCGCTCAGGAATTAGGTATTAGTAGAGCTACCCTCTACCGTATCTTGTCTCAAAACTGACAATTTGGTCTCAAATATGAGACAGACTCATCTCTGCGTTCTATGGCTCCCTATGGTATTCACAAGTAACATAAATTCCTGTTTTGCCTGCGCCGGTGTCCCGTGCAAAAGTTACGGCTTCTGTTGGCATGCAAATTGCAACTGTATTTGAGTAAATTAGGTACAGTGAGGAACAATCTAATGGAAGTTGCAAGTTTAGTCTCAACACTCGATAAAGAAATCGTACCGGCAGTAGGTTGCACCGAGCCGGTGGCAATAGCGTTGACTTCTGCGGCAGCTATGAAAGCAGTCAAAGGCAGGTTACGTTTACTTGAGCTGGTTACAAGCATAAACATCTTCAAAAATGCTCGTGCAGTAGGCATTCCAGGTTGTGTTGAGACAGGCATAGAGCTTGCAGCCGCACTGGGTGCCGCAATAGCACGCCCCGAGGCAGGGTTGGAGATCTTCTCATACGTTGGAGCCGAAACGCTGAGAGAAGCCCAACTGATGCTGGAAACTGCAGAATTCCAGTCCAGCATTGATATGAATCGAAACGATATCTATGTTCGTTGTCGTATAGTTACTGATATCGGAGAGGCAGTAGCGGAAACAGTGGAGAGACACCATAACGTCCATCTTGTCTCTCTTAACGGCAACGAAATAGATGTTCCACACGATGCCGAGCATAACGGAAACAGACGTCGGTTGTTAAGAGAGGAGACATCATTCCGTGAACTTGTTGAAGCGGTATACGATGCTCCCTGCGGCACTTTTGATTTCCTGATACCCAAGGCCAATATCAACCTCGAGATGGCTGATTCAGGCTGCAAGATGATGCATGGTCTTGGAATAGGTCGCGTTAAAGACACCTCTCCCAAGAGCTATGCTGATTATGCAGCTGCAGCATGCGATGCCCGTATGTCCGGTGTCCAAAAACCCGTGTGCACATGCGCAGGAAGCGGAAACTTAGGAATTTCTGCAACAGTTCCTGTACTTGCAGCAGGGAGAACGGAAGGCGCTCCGCTGGATCCGGTCGCTCGCAGTTTAGCCCTGAGCCTTGCAGTAACGATTTACGTGAAGGAGTATTTCGGACTGTTATCTCCTGTATGCGGATGTGCGGTGGCAGGTGGAGCCGGCTCTGCAGCCGGTCTGGTCATGCTTCACAAAGGAGATGCTTCCGCTGTTGAAAATGCAGCTTCGGCAACCCTGGCAACTCTTGCCGGTATGTTGTGCGACGGCGGCAAAGCAAGCTGTGCACTAAAAGTCTGGACTGCAGTTAGCACCGCTGAAAAATCAGTCTCTCTTGCTCTTGCAGGAGGCAGTATTCCTCCGGGTGACGGCATCGTTGGACGCACTATTGATGAGACTCTGTCAGCCCTGGAGCACGTGACCAAAAAAGGATTTTCCCATCTGGACCGCGTGCTCGTTGATGTCATGCGTTGACGTTAATTCCGCTTATACATGATCGGGCGACATAAAGCAAATTCAAAACAAACCGGATTCACATCGGAGTCGTTTGTGAAAGCAGTTGTGTCATTTTGAGAACCTAAACGTAATAATATCACCGTCTTGAACAGTGTAGTCCTTACCTTCCAGCCTGTAAAGGCCTTTTGATCGGGCTGCGCTGACAGAACCGCTCTCCTTGAAGTCTTCAAAGGAGATCACTTCAGCACGGATAAAACCTTTCTCAATATCCGAGTGTATAGCCGCTGCCGCCTTCTTCGCTGATGTTCCCTGTGGAATTGACCAGGCTTTTACCTCATCCTCTCCTACAGTAAAGAAGGATATTTGACCCAAGGCCCGATAGAGCATCCTTGAGAGTTGAGCTATAGCAGGCTCCTCTATTCCATATTCTTTAAGAAAGACGCTCCTATCCTCACTGGGAAGGCCAAGTATCTCCCATTCAATTTTGGCGGACAGCTCGACGACAGGCAGGTTGCTGTCCTTACTGTAATCACTGAATTCCTTTCTTCCCGGATAGTCGTGGGCTAAGAATTGATCCTCGCTGAGGTTGCCTACTAAGATTACCGGCTTCAGTGTGAGAAACGCGTATCCCTTTAGCATTTCCACCTGTTCCGGCGTAAGGCTAAGAAGGTCAAGTCTCCTCCCATCTGCAAGATGTGGATACGCCTCTTCAAGGAGTTTGAGTTCTTCGCGTTCGAGATCGCTCATCTTTCTTGAATTCTTCAGTCGCTCTATCCGGTTTTCCACGACTTGCATATCTGCAAGAACAAGACTGAGGTTTAGGGTATCCACCTCGTCTACCGGGTCAATCTTGTAATCCACAGGCAATGCGCCTTGTGCAGTCTGAAAAGTACGCACCAAATAAATAAACGCGTCAACAGTGCGAAGGTAGCTTAGGAAACGTGTCATCTCGGCTCCCGCCCCGTTCCCCGAAGGGGAAATACCGGGAACATCGCTTATCTCCATCTGGGCATACGTGGTTTTCTTAGGCTTATAGAAATCAGAAAGATACGCGATTCTCTTATCAGGCACCTTGGCCATACGGAGTTCTACTTCAGTGGCATTGCCGGGTAAAAAACCACCGTTTCCACCGGAATCGTTCCATGTTGAACCTGTAAGTAAATTGAACAGGGTGGTTTTCCCTGACGCCGGCAATCCAACTACCGCTGCTCGCATGTTGCTACGTCTCCTTCACGCTCAATCGTAGGTCATATAGCTATGAATTCAATCTACATCTATTTTTGCATTTTACACCTGCTTCAGGCAGAACGCAACCTTCTATCTAACCTGACTCTCAAAAAGCCAGGCTCTATCGAGCCTCTTAACGATGATTCTAAGAAGCGCGTAATCAATTATCATAAGAATTACTCCGACAGCAAACAGGATTCCTGTGTCAAGCAACATGAATCCTGTGAACTGCCCGATCATGACTGCGACTAACGGCAACACAAGAATACCGCCAAGCTGGTATCCGGCTTGAAACGTAGATACACGTGTACTGATGAATACATTTATGAGTATGGCAAAAAGACTTACAGCAGGCATCACCAATAACACAAGAGGCGCCCAGTTTATGTGCGGAAAGAAGACTCTGCCAAATAACGGCCATGCAGATACGTTTGCACAGATTGCAAATAGGACGAACGAAACCAGCGAGACCCCTATAGCAGGCAGAAAAGCTGCCAATACCTTTGCTGCAAAAATGCTCAACATATTGACAGGCGCCAGCAGTAAACCTTCGAGAGTGCCTCTTTCTTTCTCTCCCACAAAGCTGTCAATACTGACTGTGCTGGCAATCATTACAGGGATTATCAAAAAGAACGGAGACATTAAATAATTAAACATTATGTAGACTATTCTTTGCTGATCAGTCCTGAGTGAACCCATAATCCTCTTCAGCGAAGACTCGGGTAGCTTCTCGAGCATATCGAGGATTATCTGCATATCACTGACAATGTCACCTTTACTTGCTCTTGCCGCAAAGACTACGATGATAGGGAGCAGTACGGAGAAAAAAATCGGAATCATGACCATGGGAAGCCATACCTGGATATTGGCGGTAATACTTCTAATGTCCTTGCGGGTAATGGCTATGACAGCTCGCCTATTCATCTTGTGTTCCCTCCGTTAACCTGAAGTATACAGATTGTAAATCCTCGCCTTTTAACACCACAGAATAGACTGACGCATTTTGCGAAAGTTCACGAATAAGTCTGGGGACTTCGTCCCTGCTCGATAAGATAAACCGGGTGTGGCCTGTAGATAACCGTGTTGCCGGAACGCCACAATAGACATCTCCGTCAAGATCATAGTCCGTATCAACCTCAACCACACAAGGACCGGGATGGCTTTTTGCCAGTTCACGAACGGTCCCTTGGGCTAAAACTTGGCCTCTGTCGATAATCACATATCTTCTACACACTGTTTCGAGCTGATGCAAGACATGAGAACACAGCACTACCGTCACACCTCTCTCCGTGTTTAATCGCTCAATCTCTTCAAGCACCATGGCTATCCCCGCAGGATCCAGCCCTGACGTAGGTTCATCCAAGAGAAGGATTGACGGCTTGTGCAGCAAGGCCTTGGCAAGACCGAGTCTTTTCTTCATCCCGGTGCTGTATGTGCCGGCTTTCCTGTTCTTGTGCTCACCTAACCCAAACTCTTCTATTAGTTCATCGGGCCTACCGGGATCATCCACTCCATACAGCTCCGCAAAGAAACGGAGATTCTCAATACCGGAAAAATTAGGGTAAAGCGCAGCGGTTTCAGTCAAAACACCGATTCCGGAACGAACTTCATCCCCCTGCTCTCCGGGATCATAACCCGCAACCCTAACTTTACCCGCGTCAGGCTTCACAACACCGCACAGTATTCTTATAGTGGTAGTCTTTCCTGCGCCATTGGGTCCGATAAGACCGAGGATCTCCCCGTCTGCGACTTGAAAACTAAGACGATTAACAGCCGGTTGCTCCCCGTACCGTTTCGTTATATTATCAACTTGAATCATAGCAGCACACCTTTACTCTGGTTTTACGTTGCTTTCTTTGTCTTTCAGCTTCAAGAGATACCTTACTTATTCTTCCTTCCGCAATGTAGAATATGGCTATACCAAAGAATCCTACTGCTTGCAGGCCTATAAACGCCTGAGAATTCCAAGCCGGAAGAGGACAGTTATTGAGATGCTTTGTAATCTCTGCTTTGCTTAAGCTTGTTTTCTGTGTTGTCAGACCGTCTGAGTCAAGTTGATTCTAAATAGCTCTTCCATAGCATTTTTGTCGTTTTGCCTGGCACGGCGCACGAGAGATCGCTCATCAGGCATCTTTAGTCGTCACCCCGTTCCTCTCACTAGTTAAACACAACCGGCTCATGAATAGTTCGGTTCACAACCGGTTCACTGCAAAAATCACACATGGCGATTATGCAGATTTTCTCTTATAGAGCATTGACTGCATGCGTAGTGCTATTCGTCAGTGTCCTGGGCCAATCCTTCGAGAATTCATAAAATCAGGTCTCATAAGCTTATCGCGTGGTATAGACATTCCGACCGTCTTCCCCGGATTAGAATGAGCTATGGCAGATGGATATAAAGTACGGATACGTAGAAAAAACCGGACAATTTCTCTTTTGACTCTCAGCAATAAAGGTGTATTCGATAGGGTGTGTATCAAGCTACTACCTGGGGCTGAAATGGACCGCATGTGAAAAGGGATTCGAGAACGCTTAGACGAATAACTTAATATTAAGCTCAGTCAACCTCAGAACTATTTCTGCATACAGTCAAGCTTAAAAACACATCTAACATCAACTTGATTGATCATGCACATAGGAAAACCTCTGTGACATGAGCCGAATTGGAGAAAGAATGCGCCTTGAGGAGGCTGAAATTCCAATGATATGGACTCATTAATAACTGAGTAATTGAAAGTATCTGGAAGAAAAGCTGAGTGAAGAATTCGATATCGTATACTCAAGCGGCACCCTTACATACCTTCCTCGCATCTCACCTCATTAATTCGCTTATGTCACGCATGAAATCCCACATTCCACACAGTGTAACCTGCCTGGGTAACGGAATAATAAGCCTTCACATCCCTGAGTTTTCAAACAGAGCAGTCAATTCAATTGATATCGGAGATATCCAATTCCGCGATGATTATGCAGTAATGGCTCTAAAGGAGATAGAACTGGATATTTTGGCCTGTCCAATGCGGTAAATGCTAGGGCATGGATAAAGAAGCCGGAGCTCATGTTCATGTGCCTGAAACACCCCATGATGCCGGGTATGGGCGTGAACACCCATCGGACGATAGCACTTAAAGCGAGGGCGATAGCTGATTCCGTCTCCTGCCTCAAGCAATAGTTCTTCTACCTGACAAAGCGCAGAATGGTTTCTCAATTACATGTCTTCTTGGTCTGCATAGAAAGCTTCCATAAGCAACTGGCAAATTTGCTGACCTGAAATGCGAGGTCTCCCTTGAAAAAAGGAGATTGTACTTCCTGATACTACTGTCATAAAACTCAGAGAAAAGTTTTTGGAAGCACTGAGAAGGATTCTGGAAACCAACATGGAATATTGAATATCAAAAGAATATAATCATATATGTATATATAATTATAGTTATTCTACGTTTATTTCCCGGAGCATGATGTACTACATGCAACAATTTCTCCCGCCCAATCCCGCAGCAGATACAAGCACACGACTGAAAACGCAAACTGCTGATAATCTCTGTGATTTTTGTATTAAACATTGAGAAATCCGTAATCAAGGGTCTACGAAAGATCGGTGGTTAGCAATGGAATCACAACTCATAGACAGGTCAAAACCTGTGCCTCTGTACCATCAAGTGAAAGATTCCCTGAGGGAGCGTATCGACGCTCATGAGTGGGAACCGGGCATGAAGATTCCCACGGAAAAGGAACTCGCAGAAGAATACGGAGTAAGCCAGATCACTGTGAAACAAGCGCTCTCAAGGCTTTCCATGGAAGGACTTGTAGAAAGATATCAAGGCAGAGGGACATTCGTCTGTCAATCTCCGCTTGTACAGGACATTCTCACTCTTGCCGGATTCTCCGCAAGCTTCGCCCAAGCAGGTATTGAAATCGAAAGCCGGCTAATAGGCACAGCAGTCATTCCCGCAAGCGAAGGAATCTCACGTAGATTGTCAATTGACCCGGGTGAATCCGTAATCGAGGTCAGGCGCGTCAGGCTTACGAAAAACGTTCCTGTATGTCTTCAAACATCCTATCTTCCTTACACGCTCTGCCACTCGATCCTGGACCGAAACCTCGCAAAGGAATCCCTTTTTGAGTTGCTTAGAGAGACATGTGATCTGGACCCGGCGCGTGCTGAGGAGGCTTTGAATGCCGTGTCAGTGGATGATTATGAAGCAAGGATTCTCATGGTCAACACAGGAAGTCCTGCATTTCTTATCAGGAGGACAACTTTTGACCAATCCGGAGTCCCGATAGAATTCGCCAAGTCCGTACTGCGAGGTGATAGATGCAAGTTTACAGTGTCACTGAACGCTGACGCAACAGTGAACGGAAGAGAAGTCAAAGAAGGTTTGATAGGCATCAAGACACAGGTATCATGATGTACATATCCTGAGACGACAAGCACATCTTTAAGGGGAGGTGCGTTCCATGTCACGAGATCCACAAATAAAGGAAGGCGATCTGAAAAAGACGTATTGGACTCCTAAGCGTGTGGCTCGAATGGCAATCTTTGTGGCGCTTAGCGCAGTAGGGGCGCTCATTAAGATCCCAAGCCCTACCGGAACTGTTGCGCTTGACTCGTGCCCCGGATACTTCAGCGCAATAGCCTTCGGCTGGCTTGAAGGCGGTATCGTAGCAGCAATAGGCCATATATTCACTGCTGCCACCACAGGCTTCCCATTGAGTGTCCCGGTTCATATCCTCATCGCTGCTGAGATGGCAGTCTTTGCAGCAGCATTCTGGTGGATTAACAAGAAAGCCGGGATTGTACCTGCTATAATCGCTGCAACTCTCCTAAACGGCATCGTCGCTTCATTCCTCATGGTCCCCATCGGTGGGATGGGATTGGCTCTTGGCCTCCTTGTACCCCTCTTAGTGGGGTCAGCTGTCAACGTCATTATCGCAGGAGTAGCGTACGTAATCGTAAAGAGAAGCGACATGATCTGACTAAAAGCCAAGGGGGCGGGAAAGAACCATGGATTCATTAGACTCTGCTGTCCGTGTATATAATGACCTTCTGGAACTGGCAGGCACCACTGATACAGACAGCGTTCAGCAGGCACTGCGCAAACGCTTATCACGGCGGCGCGATCTGACGCTGGTCAGGCTTGCAGGTACGTTTTACCTTGTTATAGCATGCGATTCCGACGGAGGAATCGGTCCTAAGCCTAACGATACTGTCCCCGCCCCCCCTTTACTACTGGGCAGATTCGCTGCACGTGTCCCGCTCATGGAGATAGTCGCCTCAGGTGCACGTCCTTTGGTGCTCGTGGACACCCTTAGCGTTGAGATGGAACCAACAGGCAGGCAAATCATCGAAGGCGTTAAGGTTGAGGCGCATTTGGCAGGTATGGTCGGTGAGAATGTGGTCACAGGAAGCACAGAAGACAATGTCCCTACCACTGCCACAGGAATAGGGGTGACAGTGATAGGAATTGCAGAGGAGAGGCGGCTTAGGCAGGGAAAAAGCAAGCCCGGTGATGTCATTGCATGTGTAGGCATCCCTAAAAGCGCACCCCATGATACAGTGACAATCGACGATCCTGAAATCGCGGATATTCCGACAGCAATTTCAATCTCGCAAATGCCGCATGTCCGTGACATCCTGCCCGTAGGTTCCAAAGGAATACACTATGAGGCCTCGCAGATGGCGGAATCCGCTCACCTGGAATTTAAGCTGTCTTCCGAATGCAAGCTTGACACGGCAAAATCCGCCGGACCGTCCACCTGTATTCTGGCCTCTTTGCCTGAGGGTTCGCTCTCCGAGTTCCGGGACGCTATGGACAAGCCCGTGTCAGTCGTCGGGCGCCTAATACGTCCCGCACAGATAGAGTAAAGATTGAGTAGCCAAAAACGGGAACAGTTAGTACACAATGGGGGTTAACGCCTTGACAGATGCGAAAGCAGTCCAAATAATTGAAGTTGACTCTCTTTCGTACAAATACCCGAAAGGGCCTGATCACAGCTTAAGAGACATCGACTTCAGCGTGGATTCTCCGAGATTCGTGGCGATCATGGGCCCGACAGGCGCAGGCAAAACAACGCTGGCAATGACACTTAACGGTCTCATCCCTCAACTTTTTGAAGGAGATATGGCAGGATGTGTATCTGTCATGGGTATGGATACACAAAGATTTCGAGTCCAGACCCTTGTATCCAAAGTCGGCCTGGTAATGCAGGACCCGGAAACGCAGATATTCGGTATTACAGTCAACGAGGATGTGGCATTCGGCCCGGGGAATATGGGGCTTGATCCCGAAGAAATTCAAAAACGTATTGATAACTCGCTCAGGATCGTGCGGCTTACAGGATATGAGGACAGGTTCACAAGCGAACTTTCAGGAGGCGAGAAACAAAGGCTTGCGATAGCAGGCATCCTCGCTATGCATCCTGAGATCCTGGTCTTAGACGAACCTACCTCGGAACTGGATCCCTTGGGACGCGAGGAGATATATAAGGCCATAGACAGCCTACAGCGCGAACGGAACCTTACGATCTTAGCTGTGGAGCATTCCAGTGAAGACGTGGCTGAACGGGCTGATGAGGTTATCGTGGTGAATTCAGGCTCCATCGTCTGGCGCGGATGCCCGCGCGACCTCTTCTGTAACGTCCCTCTTACGCGCGAGTTTGGGATTAGACCTCCCCAGGCGTGTGAGTTCGGATGGAAGTTGCATGAGCTAGGCTACATTTCATCTTCGGATGTGCCTCTTACTGTAGCTGAGGCAAAAGAACTTACAAAAACCCTCCTCAAAGGAAAATCCTTAGCATACCAAGGCGAGCAGGATCGATTGCAACCGCGTTACGGCTCCCGGCAGACTGCTGCTCCTACCCTGCAGTCGCCTGCAGTTTTGGTAGAAGGGCTCGAACACGATTACGGCAATATCAAGGCTATCCGCGGCGTCAACCTCCGGATTGAAAGAGGCGAATTCGTAGCGCTTGTAGGACAAAACGGGGCAGGAAAGACCACATTGGTGAAACACTTCAACAATCTCCTAAAGCCTACGCAGGGTAAAGTATACATAGACGAGACGGACACAGCAGGCCAAACCATAGGAAGCTTGTCAAGGCGTGTAGGTTATGTATTCCAGAACCCGGATCACCAGATATTCTGTTCCTCAGTGAGGGAAGAAGTAGGGTACGGGTTGCGCCATTTAGGTCTTTCTGAAGCGGAAGCTGAGGAACGAGTTCAAGCCGTGCTGGAATTCGTCAGTCTTCAGGAAGTGGCAGATCGCCATCCATTTACACTGGGAAAAGGCGAGAGACAACGTCTCGCAGTCGCATCTGTCCTAGCTATGCACCCCAACATACTTGTGATCGATGAACCTACGACAGGACAAGATTGGATCGGCGCAGAGCATATGATGGGCTTAGTGAAGAGTCTTCACAACAGTGGCCACACCATAATCATGATCACCCATGATATGCGTATCGTAGCCGAATATGCCGAGAGGGTCGTGGTAATGCATAAAGGCCGGATCGTAGCAGACGGGACGCCCTCTGAAGTGTTCAGTAAGGAGGATGTGCTCCGAGCGGCCCATCTTACTCCACCCCAGATCTCACAGCTCGCAACTGAACTTGAAGGCCTCGGCATGCCCTCCGGCATAACTACAGTAGAAGACGCGGTAGCTGTGGTATCTGCGGCTCTTTCAGGAGGACTCTCAGGATATGGAACGCCGGAGACTTGCGGAAGGATTGATTGAATATGTTTCTTGAGTATATTCCAGGGAAATCCCCGGTCCACAAACTTGACGTAAGGACAAAGGTAATAGTGTTTATCTGTCTTATCATTGCATTATTCCTGTTCAGGCACCCGGCATATAACGCCTTCATACTCCTATCCGTGGTAATCATCGCTCTTTTTGCCCGTGTGCCTTTCCGCAGGCTGTGGGGCATGTTAGCACCGCTTGTCCCTGTGTTCGTGATGATCATGATCATAACCGGATACACCTATCCTGCCTCAACGTTCTCCAGTCCTTTCGCCAGGCAAATCCTCTTCTACTCATGGCCGGGCAAGCGTCTTCCTGTGTCCACAGGAGGAATCCTATACGGCTTTACCCTTCTTTTACGGATTGTTACCATGGTTGCCTCGTCATCAATCCTCACCCTCACAACTCCGCTTGGAGATTTTCTTCAGCTTCTTAGGATCCTCCGCGTACCATATGAAATATCCTTCGTTATCACAACAGGGATTCGCTTTGTTCCGACTATGGAAGCAAAATCAAGAATGGTTCTTGATGCCCAAAGATCCAGGGGTGCGATGATTGATACAGGCGGGATGGTTCAACGTATTAAGGCCTACGTACCTGTAATGGTTCCCATGATTGTGGACTCCATCCGCATGTCTGAGAACCTGGCCTGCGCAATGATGAACCGCGGTTACGGTGCAACCCGCGATTGGACAACTCTGCAGAAAATAGAGATGTCCTTCAGCGACTATGTGGTCATAGGTGCAGCCATTATCATCACAGGGATGGCTGTGATGATGGCGCAGCGCGGGTACGGAGTGCTCTAAAAGATTCGGCTCATTACATTTATCTTTCGCATCACATGTAGTTTATGCATTGGAAAGGGGTTGCTCATATTATGGGGATTACTGACAGCAGGCTTTTTGAACACGCATACGGATGCCTCGTAGGAGTCGCGGTGGGAGATGCTATGGGAATGCCTTCTTCGCTTATGACACCTGATGAAATCCGTAGCCAAATAGGGCACATAGAATGGTTCCTTCCGGCACCCAAAGGCCACTATATACACGATGGCCTCGCTGCAGGCAGCACCACGGATGATACAGCTCAGACCCTGGCTGTCGCGCAAGCCGTCATCTCTGACAAAGGCAAAGTAGTGCCGGAAAGCGTTGCCTATAAGATCCTGGCTTGGGCAGAATCCATAGGTGCGTTGGAAGAAGGCGCGCTTGTACTCGGTCCCAGTTCCATGCGGGCCTTATCCCTTCTGAAAAAGGGTGTTTCACCGGCTGAAGCCGGGAAGTTCGGGGAAACCAACGGGGCACCGATGCGCATAAGCCCTATTGGGATAATCAATGCCGGGGATCTCACCGGCGCAGTGAACGACACAGAGCTTTGCTGTCTGCCGACCCATGGTACAAGTGTTGCTATCTCAGGCGCTGCTGCAGTAAGCTGCGGAATAGCAAAAGCCCTTGCCTGCCCCGGATCAATCGAAGACGTAGTGGACGCAGCAGTTTGGGGAGCTGAAGAAGGGGCTGCGCGAGGCCGTACAGTAGCAGCCCCGTCCGTAGCCAAGCGGATTCAGTGGGCTGTAGACTTAGCACTGGCACAGGATAGTGAAGATATAGCTTGTAAAGTCCTATACGATCTCGTAGGAGCAACCGTAGCAACCACTGAAACTGTACCCATTGCCTTCGCCCTCTTCGTTCTCTCTGACGGCGATCCGATGAAAACAGCGATCCTTGCCGCCAACCTCGGCGGCGACTGTGACACTATCGGCGCAATAGCATGTTCGGTAGCAGGGGCGTATTCCGGAATCTCCGCCTTCCCCAAGGAAGCAATTCACCTGGTCGAAGAGGTCAACGAACTTGACCTTAAAAGCGTCACAATGGCATTGCTGAAATCACGGGCTGCATGACGCACAACTATAGTTCAGCCACGAGGAACCTTAAGGTCTCTTGGAATAAGGTCATCTCCCAGTCATGTCTATTATACGTATGGTCCGCGCCTTCGATCATTACTGATTCAGCGCGTTCCCCCAGAACTTCATAATAACGGCGAGCTGTTGCACAAGGGACAGTCTCATCTTCTCGGCCATGGACAATCAGAGCTTTCCCTTGGAACTTCGCGATCTCGTTATAAGTATCCCAACGTGTCAGGTCATCATAGAAGTCAGGATTTAACCATAAACCACCGATATCATAGAAGCCTCTCTCATCACAAAATGCAGCTCCGGCCGCTTTCTTCGCCTTGAAGATGGTCTTCATAACTTCAATATCCGCAGCTGACCAAAGGACCAGTGTCTTTATGTCATGGGGATTTCTGCCTGCTACAACAGAGGCTACAGCTCCGCCCATGCTAAGCCCGAGAAGTCCGATCCGCCCGGGATCCGTTGTAGAAAGAGAACGTATATGGTTTAATATTGCCTCTCCTTCCCTGACTTCCCCGGAGAATGTCATCTCTTCAAAATCACCGTCACTTTCCCCTGAGCCGCTGAAATCAAACCTGGCGACTGCGATACCTTTCGCAGACAACAACCTGGAGAACTTCACGAACATACGGTGTGACTCAAGCTTATGCCCGGTAAACCCATGAAACATAATAACTGTGGGAAACATATCCCCTTCCTTAGGCAGATGGAACATCCCGCGCAGGATCTTCCCCTCAACCTCCAATTCCATTGCCTGTTGAAGCCTTCTTATTCCTCGCTGCATTATTATCACCTTCATTTCCACAGCTTCGACGATAGTTAACATATTATCCGTCCTTGGCTCTTTCTCCTTTAAAGGTTTTTGAAATCCTCAAACACCTAAATCCCTAAAAGGGAAACTAACGAGGTTAGTCGAATGTTAATAATCAACCGGATTGAAATCTACATTCCATATGGGAAGGAAGAATCGCCTACGACAGGAGGTTATTGATTATGAGAAACCTCATCAGCCTTGCATTGAGATCCCACGGCGCTGATTATGTTGAAATTCGCATTGAAGACCATGAACGAACCAGAATCTCTTTCCGAGGCAAGCAGGTGGATGAGCTCTCCACTGCACGCTCTATCGGAGGATGCGTCCGCGCATTGGCAGGCGGTGGGTGGGGATTTGTATCCTTCAATGACATCACAAATCTAAGAGATCATGTGAAGCTTGCTGTAAGCCAGGCAAAACTTGTCGGAAGCAGCGGCACCATCCTCGCGCCCATAGAACCGGTGGAGGATACGGTTACCCCGGAGCTTGTCAAAGATCCAAGGGGAATCAGCCTAACAAAGAAGAAGGCTTTGCTTGAGGAATACAACAACATCATGTTGAACTACAGCCCGAAAATACAAACCACCGGCGTGGTTTATATAGACAGGTATTCAAAGAAGTACTTCGCTAACTCAGAAGGTACATTCATTGAACAAGAACATTGTGATGTCGGCGCCAATTTTACTGCATTCGCCAAAGACGGTGACAATGTCCGGCAAATGTTCACGACCGCAGGAGGTATAACTGGATTCCAGTCAGTGGAAGGGTTACATGAGGATGTGAGAGATGTAGCAAGAAAGGCAGTGGAATGCCTGGACGCAAAACCTGTAAAAGGCGGCCAGTACACTGTGATTCTTGATCCTGCGCTTGCAGGGGTATTCGTTCACGAAGCCTTCGGTCATTTAAGCGAATCTGACTTTATCTACGAAAACGACAGGATGCGCGATATTATGGTGCTGGGCAAGCAGTTTGGCGCACCTATCCTCAATATCGTAGACTCCGCAGCCCTCCCCGGGCAAAGGGGATCATATAAATACGATGACGAGGGAACCCCTTCATCCAAAACCTACCTGATAAAAGACGGTATCCTCGTCGGGAGACTGCATTCCCGGGAAACCGCAGGAAAGCTGAGAGAGGCGCCTACTGGGAACGCCCGCGCTGTTGATTACAGGCATAGTCCTATTGTCCGCATGACTAATACCTACATTGAAAACGGGACCTCAAAATTTAAGGACATGATCTCAGACATAGATGAAGGCATTTATGCCGTTGACGCATACGGTGGTCAAACCACTATGGAGATGTTTACTTTCAGTTCAAAAGAGGCATTCATGATTCGCAACGGAAAAATCGCAGAACGTGTCCGTGACGTGGTATTGACCGGAAACGTCTTTGAGACCTTAATGAATATCGACGCCATAGGAGATGATCTTAGACTCAGCGGCGGCGGAACCGGGGGATGCGGGAAAGGCGGCCAGTGGCCACTGCCGGTCTCTGACGGCAGCCCGCACATAAGGATCAGAAACGTGGTTGTAGGAGGTAGGTAGCAATGGAGGGTCTGCTTAAGAAAGCTGTGGAACATGCTGACGCGGCTGAGGCATATTGCATCAGGAGCGAAGAGATTCCGGTATCATTCGAAGCAAACAGGCTGAAATGCTTGGAAACCAAGAAGACTACCGGACTTGCCCTACGCATCATTAGGCAAGGACGAATCGGACTGGCTGCATCTACAATAACAGATAGTGCCGGAGAAGACGACTTAGTCAGAATGGCTGTGGAGTCATCAGAAATCGGCGAGGCAGCCAAGTTTGACTTTCCAGGCGCTAAGCCGGAGGGCTCCCCGCGGCCTACTCCTCAAATATATGACCCGTCTGTCGCAGAAATAGGCGCCGACGAACTCGTAGGTATCGGCAAGAACATGATACGCGTGATAACCGACTATGATTCTGAAATCCGCTCAGACGCTGAACTCGCGCGCGCAGTCGAAGAAGTGACAATTGTCAACTCCAATAGCGGCGGAGGCACCTATCGAAAGACAGTGCTCTTTGGCTCACTTGCAGCAACAGCCATCGACGGTAACGACATACTTACCGTTTACCGGGGTATAGGCTCATGTCGCAGCGTCTTGGACTTCGAGGCCCTTGCCGAAGAAATCGTGGAGGTATTGAAACTCGCCAAAAGAGTAGTCCCTGCTGATACAGGTCAAATGCCTGTTCTCTTTACTCCTCGTGGGGTCACACCGCTCCTTTTGGCTCTTAGGGCCGGATTCAACGGCAAAACAGTCTTCGAAGGCGCATCTCCGTTAGCAGGAAAGATAGGCCTTAAAGCCTTTGATTCCCGGCTCTCAATATACGACGATACTACCTTGGATTATGCTGTTCAAAGCTGTCCGATAGACGGCGAAGGCGTTGTTACGCAAAGGACTCCGCTTGTTGAAGAAGGAAGAGTAAAACACTTCTATTATGATCTTCAGACTGCGGGACTTATGGGAACGGAAAGTACAGGAAATGGCTTTAGGGCTACACGCTCGGGCGATGCTTTTGAAGGCCCTCCAACCCCCACAACAACAAATGTGATTATACTGCCCGGAGATACGGATCTTACCGATATAATCGCAGGCATGGATCGGGGAATTATTGTTGACCAGACAATTGGAGCAGGACAAGGCAATGTTTTGAGCGGTGAGTTCTCCATCAATGTCCACCTGGGATATAAGGTCGAAAAGGGAAAAATTATAGGAAGAGTCAAAAACACAATGGTGGCAGGTAATGCCCTGGAAGCACTAAATGATATAGAGGCTATGAGTAGAGAGACTGAGTGGGTATACGGACAATACTCATCGCCCTGGTTCTTGTTCCGATCTTTGGGCGTGGCTACAAAAGGAAATTGAGTTTCCCGACGCTCCCGGGGTTATTGATGATTATCAGTATTTACAAGGTGATTTTACTGTGCAAATCGACGCTGTTAGAATGACCCATAAATATCCTTTAGCTTTTAAGAAATATCCGACTGACGCAGGATATGACATGTACGCCATAAGGTCTATGGTCCTTTGGCCGTTCATACCAAGAAAAATACCGCTGAATATCAGAGCGAACATCCCGGAAGGGGTATTTGGACGCATTTGCGGAAGATCCAGTTTAAATGCTGAAGGCATATGTATATTGTCAGGAACAGTTGACTCAGGTTATGTCGGCCAAATGTTTGCAGTCGCGGTAAATCTGACACTGATACCGCGCAGAATTCGAGAAGGGGATCGCGTCGCGCAGCTTATCTTCATTCCTTTCCATGCTGCCAAGATAAGAGAAGTCGATGACCTACCGTCCACTCCCCGTGGAGATTCAGCATCAGGCTCGACAGGCAGGAGATAGTAGGAGGATGTTTTAAGCCCGGCGTACTGAAGCAAGCCCCGTCTTTCGACGGGGCTCATTATTCTGCTATCACTTTATCACTTATGGCTTTCTTATTCACACAATGCTATGACCTTGATTTCAACCTTGACGTCCTTCGGCAGTCTGCTGACTTCAACACAAGCTCTTGCAGGAAGAGAATCTCCCAGAAACTCCCCGTACACCTTATTAATCTTGGGGAAATCATTCATATCCTTAATGAATACGGTGGCTTCCAGTATTTTATCAAGGGATGAGTATAATGCTCCCGAGAATTGAGACATGAAAAACGTGAAGGAACCGAATATAATGAAGCCATGAAAAGAAAAAAGAATGCCTATAAAGCTGAATTTAAATCTAAAGTTGTGATGGAGCTACTTACTGGCCAGTTGACACTCA
>JAKPFY010000259.1 GCA_029551185.1 Bacillota bacterium | reverse complement strand
TCGTCAACAAGCCCGGTGCAAGCGGAGAACTTAGCTTTACCGAGCTTGCCCGCGCAAAGCCGGACGGATACACCATTGCCTGGACCAATACTCCTGAATCCGTCTTGCTGCCGGTTGTACGCGAGACCCAGTTCGAGCTCGAGGATTTTGCGATGATTGCAAACATCATCGATGACCCGGGCGTAATTGCAGTCAGAAGTGACAGTCCTTTCCAGACTCTAGACGATCTTATTTCTTACGCAAAAGAGAATCCTGGAAAGCTCTCCATTGGCGATGCAGGTATTTGGGGAGACGACTATATCGCAGTGCTCCTGTTCTGCAAGGGTGCAGGAGGACTGAAAGTAAACCAGGTATCCTTTGACGGAGGCGGTCCCAACATAGTCGCCCTATTGGGTGGCCATATCGATGCGTGTGCAGTTAATGCCAGTGAGATTAAGCCTCATGAGGAGGCAGGTAAAGTTCGTGTCCTTGCTGTCATGGGTGATGAGCGTTGCCATATCCTGCCTGATGTTCCTACATTCCGCGAACTAGGATACGACGTTGTCTCAGGATCCGCACGCGGTATTTCATTCCCCGCAGGAACTCCTAAGGAGATCGTAGACAAAATGGCAAACGCTGTGAAAGAAGCTCTGGAGAATCCCGAGTTCCTGGAGAAGGCCAAGGCTGCAAACTTGCTCATCAGATACATGGGTCCGGAGGAATATACAGAGTACCTTTATGGTTTGAGAGACGTGCTGACAGAGCTGTACCATGAAGTGGCTGAGATCGCACCATAAGCATACGCATATATGGGAGTCCCCGGGCAAGTTGCGCCCGGGGGCTCCCATATCTTACTCCAAGGTCGGTGGCACGGTATAGACGGAGGTGTCATGGTTGAGTCTGTTTGATTGGTTGGTTGAGGTTGTGCTTATTGTCTTTGGCATAGCGGGGTACATTCATAGCGGCTCGTTTGCCCTTGGAGCGAGGATGTTCCCAAGATGTGTTTTCATCCTTATAATCGCGTTAAGCGTTTTGCAGCTTATACTTAACGTCCGGAGTAAACAGGAGAAGGAGAACCCGATGGAAGGCGTAGACTATCATCGGATGCTATCGATGGTATTTCTTATCGTGTGCTACGCGTTTTCGTTTGAGCCTGTTGGGTATGTGATTTCGACGCCAGTTTTTCTACTTTTATCCATGATGGTAATGGGACAGCGCGACCCAAAAGTCTTAGCTCTCGTGTCTATTGGAGTGAGGGTTGCTTTTCCTGGCTTTCAGGTATCTTCTCTATGTTCCGATACCTCTTGGACCTCTGTTTGAATGATGCCATGGAAGCTGTTTAAGGAGTGATATAGACCATGTGGGAAGCAATACTGCAAGTGCTGCCTTATGTATTGAGCGTGCGGGGCATTGCAATGATGATACTTGGAACTGCAATAGGAATTGTTGTCGGTGTTCTTCCGGGGTTCAGCGCAGCTATGGGTTTGGCCCTTGCTGTACCCATCACTTTTGTAATGAGTCCGGAGATCGGATTGCTAGTGCTGGCGGGAATCTACAACGGAGCTATCTATGGTGGTTCTATCGCAGCTATATTGGTTAATATTCCAGGAACCCCGGCTGCTATCGCAACCAGCCTTGATGGCTATCAGATGACTAAGAAAGGGCAAGCGAATGTAGCCTTAGAGGCCGGCCTAAGCGCATCAGTATTCGGTGGGATAGTCAGCGCTTTAGCCCTTCTGTTTATTGCACCGCTGCTAGCTCGTGTGTCTTTGAGCATAGGGCCACCTGAAGTTTTCTGGCTTGCTATGTTTGGGATGACGGTGGTTGTGTCTCTCGAAACCGGTTCAGTAGTCAAAGGTCTCATTGCCGGAGCTCTTGGGCTCTTTGCCAGCACAATCGGCCTCGATCCTGTAACTGCAAGGCCCAGGTTTGTCTTTGGAATAACTGGGCTATTAGGCGGGGTTGACCCGGTTTGTGCGGTGATAGGCCTTTTCTCGATTCCGCAAGCGATTAGACTAGCTGAAAGGCGAACTGAGAATATTTCCGCTGAAATCGTTCGTACAGGCGAGGAAGTAAAGGTAAAGCCCTTCCATCTGTTCCCGAAGTATTGGCGCACGTACGTTCGTTCGTCGATATTAGGTACAATCATCGGGATAATCCCAGCTGCAGGTGCGGACATCGCAGCTTTGATCGGGTACAATGAAGCTCGCAGAAATTCCAAGGAACGCGAACAGTTCGGTAAGGGACACCCTGAGGGAGTTATAGGGCCTGAGGCGGCAAACAACGCTGTGACAGGAGGTTCGCTGGTGCCTGCACTGACTCTTGGGATTCCAGGCAACTCATGTGCGGCAGTCATCCTCGGCGGGCTGATGATCCACGGATTGACGGTTGGCCCGCAACTATTTCAGCACAATCCTCACGCCGTGTATTCATTTATGCTTGGGATGTTAATTACCAACATTATTATGTTTGTCCTTGGG
>JAKPFY010000252.1 GCA_029551185.1 Bacillota bacterium | reverse complement strand
TTTCTGTCAGCAATCCCCCAACGAACCTATTTCCGGCGATCAGATGTTCGATATTCCGGCACCTGAAGCGAAATCGTGTCTGGAAATCAGTCACTGATAAGCTTCATGATGGCTGATTCTCGACCACTGAACCTGTCGCCCCTCCAAAAGTGGCAGAAAACCATACAGCCAAGAAAAACTTGTGGCCGAAAATCGGCCACACCTAATAAGAGGGCTTACAGTGAGAATCAGAACCAAGGCAGTCAAGGTTTAGAGTGAAGGGTGACGCTTATACCTGGCTATGGTATGGCCATTCCGTTCGGATATTATCCCTCTTGATGAGCCTACAAACTACTTGGATCACGCAGCCTTAGACCGGCTTGAGGACATTTTATTCAAGTACATCCTGAGTTCCGATGTAAGGGCATAGGAGATATGCTGGTTAAGGCACAGATTAATGTGGCGAGAAATCTGCACATATCTCAAGCATGCTGAAAGGTTCCTGGGTGTGTCCAATCTTGACGGAAAATCAAATAACAGAGTGAAAATTGTCGAAATGAAGCAGGATAATTCCTCATGACAGCTAACTATTAGTAATATTATGTCATATCCGGAGTAGGCAATTAATAGAAACATTCTCTAAACAGGGAGGTTACGTCAATGCGCACAATGAAGAGAAAGAACGCTGCTTTACTAATGGCTGTCTTGATGGTTGTAATGATACCTATCTTTACTGCACATGCACAGGACGAAGGCAAAGTAGATGCCGGCACCACTGTGCTCTTGGTACGACACGGTGAAACAGATTGGAATGCCCTGGGTTATTTACAGGGATGGGCAGATACTACGTTGAATGCTGTGGGACTTAGTGAGATGGAAGAACTGGGCGCATCTTGGACAGAGAAAGTTGGAATGAGTGTTGACGTAATCTATTCCAGCCCATTGAATCGGACAAAGCAAAGCGCCGAGATTCTGGCCAAGCATCTTTCCATCCATCCTTTCGAAATAAGGTTTGAGCCTGATCTCAGAGAATTCAGCATTGGCATACTCACCGGTGTGCCCAACTCGGAGCTGAAAGCCAATCCCGAGTTCCTGAATATCTATAAGAATTGGTCAGCAAATACTGACTATACGCAACCATCAGGCCAGTCCGCCATGCTTACTGATTATACGAAACATTATTTGGAAGGCAGAGAATTTCCGGGCGAATCTTTAAACACATGCAGAAATCGGGTATGGAGCGCTATGGAAAGGATTGTATCTGAAAACGAGGGAAAGACGATCTTAGTATCTACGCACGGGGGAGTCATCGGGATGATTCTTTGCGTAGTCACAGATACCCCTATTGAGAAGCATAATAAACTCGTTCCTTCGAATGCCTCAGTTACGCAGTTGAGATTCGACGATAAAGGTAGTGTAACATGGGTTGACGCTCCGAAGGAATAGCATAGCATTATCGTTGATGACTGTGCTGCAGCTTCTTGCAAGGATACGCCTGAATCCTAAACATATCAGGCCTTTGTGGCTTTGTTCTTTGATGGTTTGATACGGAATATTGTTGGTGAGGATTCGTTCATTGGAGGAGAGTAGGGATTTGGTCTATTTCCACGTACCGGCAGTAGGAATAGGGAAGGGGGGGAGCGAAAGCAGGCTCCTACTGTAAGACGTGTCGTATCAGGAAACGGAATCCAAGACCAAAAACGAGGAGGTTGAAGACTCTTGCCAGAACAAAAGACTGAGGCTGAATTGATCAAACTGGAAGGCAGAATACCTATTTTTGCCCGTCTTCTCTTGACTGCCTTAGTAATTGTCATTATTAGTGAGCTCATCGGGACAAAAACTATTAACGTCGGTATAGCAAGCATTGTCTTACTTCCCATGCTTTATGCAGTAGTCATGGGAATGCTTATAACCCCTGATGTCCTGGGGAAAAGCATTGCGGCTCTGGAGAAGGTAATTAGCAGTGAAGAAGTGGCCTTGGCCGGGCCCCTGGTTACGCTGGCCCTATTGCCGCTTGGGGTTAAGTACGGGTTTTTGGTTGGTCCTGCTATTGGACAAGTAGTAAAAGCCGGACCGGCGTTTATCCTACAGGAACTCGGAAACCTGGGAACTGTACTGATTGGTCTTCCTATTGCTCTTATGCTGGGTCTCCGAAGGGAAGCGATAGGGGCCACAGTCAGTATTTGCCGCGAGCCGACTCTCGGTATTATTGCAGAACGCTATGGTATTAACTCACCTGAAGGGACAGGCGTCCTGGCAACATACCTGGTAGGAACTATTCTTGGTACAATATTCTACGCAATACTGGGTTCTATAGCTACTCTCACCAAGCTTCACCCCTATGCTCTGGCCATGGCTTGCGGAATGGGGAGTGCCAGCATGATGACTGCTTCCGCCAGCGCCTTGGCTGCAACGGTTCCGGAGATGGCAGATACGATCCTGGCTTACGCTGCTACCAGTAATATGCTGACCGGGATTGACGGTGTATATGCTGAAATATTCCTTGCATTGCCCCTTGTAAACTGGCTATATGCGAAGATAGGCCCGAAGGAAGGAGGAGATAAGTAATGGGTTTGGATACTGAAAAGACCTTCAATCAGTTGATAATAATGCTCCTCGTGGGCGTGCTGATTCTGATCGGACAGCGTATCGGATACGGTATTCCCATTGCCGACGCCATACCGGGCATGCTCATAATAATCGTTATCTGCATGATTTCCTTGATTATTAAGGATCTCCTGCCCAACCTTAAGTTTCCTGCCTTTGCTTGGGCTTCGCTAATAGGGTTAATACTTTGTATGCCTTTCATGCCTACCGCCGAGTCTGTACTGCGGCTTACCAACAAGGTCAATTTCTTAGGTACAACTACGCCCATCTTAGCTATTGCAGGTATATCAGTGGGAAACAGGATTGATGAATTCAAGAAGCTCAGTTGGAGGATAGTCATCATATCCTTCGCAGTTTTTGCAGGAACTTTCTTCGGGTCAGCAATCATCGCTCATATTGTTCTTAAAATCCAAGGCATTATCTAGGCGGAATAATACGTGGGCAACTCTAAGAGAGTTGCCCACAGGTTTTTTTACGGAGAAAGGAGGATTCCATGGCTAGAAGAGAAGAATTAAAGAGGGAAGCGGCAGCTTCTATAGATGATCGCAAAGAACACCTTGTGGCAGTTGGAGAGAGAATATTCGCCAACCCGGAACTCGGCTATAAGGAAAGGG
>JAKPFY010000136.1 GCA_029551185.1 Bacillota bacterium | reverse complement strand
CGCCTGCAAGATCAGGCGGATCAAGGCGAAACACGGTGGGGTATACCTTTCCGAACAGCATGAGACCATCTCCGGGGCGGACCTCATCGCCTACCCCGAAAACGATGCCTCGATTGACGCCGGATCCAATATCAGTTCCGGCGATGACTTCAAGGGATACACCGTCCATGCACTTCAGCCGTCGCCGAGCGCTCATGTATAGCGACTCAGGCCCACATAAGCCAAATTCGACAGCGTATGATTCGCCCACTGCAAGGCGCACATCAACCACAGGCGACCACGCTCCGGGCTCGGAAATACCGATCAGAAGATCTATTTCTCCTTTGACGGAAACACGCGTGTTCTTGCCGATAGGTTCTTCCAATGCCTTTGACAGACCGTAAAGATCCGCAGAAAGCACCACAGATGACGAGGACAGATGCTCTTCTATATCAACAGCGGAAGCTGAAAGGCAGACCACAAAGTCCCGTGTCTCCTCAAACCCTCTCTTTCCGAAGGTTGTACGTCCTTCTTTCGTACGAACCCGTCTGATAGCGGCCACAGGCACTCTCTCCCCGGGTACGCTTGTAACCATGGCTGCAGTAGAATGAAGCCTCCCGCCTTCCATTCCCACGGCCACTTCGGTGACGATTATTTTTGTGCCCTCAACTATTCGCACCGGACGTACGTTAAGAACCAGTTCCTGTCTTTTGACCCCCTTCTGCGTATAGCAGTGCACACCGGACGCAAACCGCGCCTGAGACCCCATGAGTACCAGCAGGTGTGAGCTGCGGGTAAAATCTTCCGTGCGGTGGGCCATACCCCCTTCAGCAGCCACGGCAAGATATCCAGCAAGATACTCCTGCTCCTCCCGGCTGATGGAAACCGCCCACAGGTGGTCTGAACCCGCTGGATCGTGGATCCCGGAGTAGAGAGCGTCAAGATCTGAGCAGCACGTAAGATCCAGCACCTCAATGCAGTATAACACCGCCTCCCTGCCTGACAACCCAGTCGCAAACACCGGAGAAGCCACAGCAGCCAGCAAGCACACTATGATTGTCGGAACGACCCAAGGCCACTTGCCACCCATGCTACTTCACAACCTCAGCAGTGAGGAATATCAAAAGTTCACTCTCGATCCTCTGCTCCACACTCTTTGTGAACAGGAGCCTGACGAGGGGTATGTCTCCGAGAATTGGGGTCCTACACTCCTTGGAGGAAAAGTCCTCGCATGTGAGCCCTGCAATAAGCGCGGTCTGCCCAGGTGCAAGTCTCACACTGGTGCCAAACTCCGCGGCTCTAACCTTAGGGCCATAGATACTGTCGTCTGTGAAATAGCTGACCTTCTGCTCCACTGCAATCTCCACATGATCACCATAGATTCTAGGGGTAACCTTGAGCTTTGCACCTGCTTCGACCTTTTCAAGCCTGGTTAAAGTGGCACCCTCAGCAGCCGGCAGGATATTGTGCCTGTCGCCCACGAACAAGTCAGCGGTCTTGCCGTCTGCAACCAAAAGGACCGGGTCTGCATAAATCTTGGCCTGCTTGTCTTTTTCCAAGGCCTTTACCTTCGCGGTTATAGCTCCGAAAATGTCAGTAGTGATCCCAAAGGATCCGGCAGCCAACCCAAGGAGGAAAGTCCAGTCGTCTTTCACAACCTGACCTTTGGAGAAATCCCAGTCCAGACTGTCGAGGCCCCATTCTTTAATCGCTTCTGTCCTAACCTCTGTTACCAGTGCCTTTACTCGAACCTGCGCACGCGGGGTATCCAGCTTCTCAAGCAACGCGAGAATGCCGGTTGTCAGTTCCCTTGGAGCCGCCACCACCGCAATGTCGCATTGGGTATCAAATTTCACGTAGGGTTCGAACATAGCCGGAATAAGAAGCTTGGCTGAAGCGGCAGACGCGTTCTTAAAGGAGTATATCTCAACCTCGGCAAAGTCGCTGAATATCCGACTCCTTGTGTCCGCCAGCCCCACTATGTAAAAGTCGTCAACACGCTTGAAAGCGTACCCGCCTCCCATGAGAATCATCCGCAGGGCTTTCTCAAGGGGAACGTCAACCAGGTCGAAAGTGACGGTACCGGTCACATTAGGGTCAACTACGATTGCAACTCCGGTCTGCATTGAGATCTCCCGGAGCGCCTCCTTAATATCAGATTCGAACAAAACAATATTGACAAGCGTATCGTCCCAATCCGCACCGGCTACCGGAGGCGCGACAGCCACGAGAGTCAGCATCGCAAGAAGACTCGTCAGGACAAGTAATCCGGTTCTATCGACCGCCACATCGATCACCCCTAATGATGATGGTATTTGATCCGTTCGCGTCGAACGGAACCTGCACGCCCCCTCGAGCCCTGGCTGCCATCCTCGCCTGGCACAGTCTCAACATGCTCCGGTATGGAAACCCATTTTGCTACAGGGTACTCCCTGGGAACAGCAGGGTCATAGGCCTGTTCACCGCATGACTCTATCTCCTTTTCTTCTAAATTAGAACATTCTATATGCCGATTCGCGGATCCAACGCCAAGACAACTCTAATTTGCTTTGATTGTATCTATATACGTTACTAAAATGTTACAGACTGCCTACCCCTTAAGGTCCACAGTGCGGCGAAATCCCCTCCCGCGACGCGAGGGGGCTCTTTTGGCACTCATCCTGTTACAATCCTACAATCTGTACAGGCTCCCTATTAGTTGAACCGGTGGTTCACAACTTAAGACGGGCTTGGCGCCCTGTGATAAGGGACATATCAAGGCTACGATAAGCTGTGACAGATAAACATTGACATGAAGGAGCAGAGGCGAAGCCTACAGCGCTGACAGATTGCTTGCAAAGACCGGTTGGTGCCGACCCTATGCAAGATTTGAGTTCAGCGATAGGATCAAAGCCGGATATGTCAGCCCTCAAACTCCTCCAATAGTCATATTCCCTCTCCGCTGCTATCATATTGGCCCGTTCACCTCCGGCAGGTCCACCCATACAGTCAGCCACTGCAGCAAACATCAGGTTATCATTTTATCATCAGTGCATACATAATCCCGGTTTACCGGTGGCTTCTTCCCTTTCTTACCGGCGGAATACCAGAAACCCATGGGCTTCATCCTCGTCCCGATTGCCGAAGGTTTGCAAGTATGCCTTCTAATACCTTGACAACTTCCTCCATTAAACTAAACCTTTCATCAGGTTTTTGCGAACATTTTCATGACTACATTGGAAAGATCCTCAGGTATACCCTGTCTCACGAGGTTAGGGGGCTTATATGCAGCATTGACTTAGGATATCGATGTAACTACAATAATGGTAAGAATGTCCATGATATTATTGCCAATAACATATAAGCAACATGATTAATGTAGATGTGAATTCGGTGAAGTCAAGCGGTATTATGGTCTGAACCGTGCTGACACGCCTTGAGAACACCGGCGAGGTCGCCATCCACATGACTTTCCCTGTGGTGAACCCGGGGAAACGGCTTAGGGTTCTTCTTTTGTTCATTTATCAGTGGTTGCCGGGAGAATTTCCAACAGTTGCTTTTTCGTAAATCGGGGTTTCCTCGGCAGCCTCTATATTAGTCTGGGGACTGTTTATCAGGTCGCCAGGTTGCAGCTCGCCCTGGGAAGGAGGATGAAATGGCTCAACTATTGGATAGCGCCAACTACTATTTGAACCCTTATTCTTTTCCCATGTTTATTACCGCCCTATTGATTACGCTCCTTGGAATCTATGTATTTATTCAAGATAAGAATCCGGTCAGCAAATCGTTTCTCATTATGACAGTAAGCGGCGGGATTTGGCAAGCCGGAATCGGCTCTATGTACTTAATGAAAAATACGATGCTGATTCTCTCTTTTTACAAGATCTTCATCTTTTTTGGGGTTGTAATGATCGCGCCATGCATTTATTTTTTCACCACAGCATCTCTGGGATTATTGGAGGAAAAGAAAAAATATGTTGTGGCGAACTATGCCATAGCCTTTACCTTTTATATCGCAAGTCTTTTCACGGACACTCTGGCCAGAGGTGTCAATGAATACTTCTGGGGACGATATGTTTTATACGGTCCGCTGTCCGTTCCTTTCCTGATTTTCTTTTCCGCCCTGATTATTCGTTCGCTGCTGCTGTATCACGACTCTGTCAGAAAAACGGAGCCCGGGATCAAAAGGGATCAGATTAAGCTGTTCACGATATCCTTGCTTATAGCCGCTATGGGGTCAGTCGATTTTCTATCCTGCTTTCCGCCTTTAGAAGTCTATCCCTTCGGCTATCTGCCTGTCCTCGTTTTTGTCTCTCTTCAGACCTATGCAATCCTGCGATACAAGAAAGCGTCGTTGAGTGAAATCTTTGGTGCGATGGAAGACGGGATTATCGTGACGGACAGAAACGGCAGGATTACGGAAGTGAGTCGCTCCGTGGAGAAAATAACCGGCATAA
>JAKPFY010000129.1 GCA_029551185.1 Bacillota bacterium | reverse complement strand
AAGTAGCGGGTCAGCGCAATGAATGAATATCCTTTGAGGGGAACTTGCGAAATTGGCTCCCGCATCTATTAAGGCTTCATAATATGACTGGCATGCGCCGGCGATTATCACAAGAGAATCCTTGTCCGGCTCTACTTGTCGTGCTCTTTTTACAGTCTCAACAAAATACTTAGACGTTCTATAGCTGTCCAGATTTAGCTTATCGCCTACACGGGCGATGAACCCGTCGTGGCCTGTAACTACCAAGATGTCCGGAAGGTGGTCTCTAAAGAGCGCTGCCACCTTCGATGGCTGCGCTTCCTCGGAAATGTAGTATCCCACAGCAGGTACGCCCAGTTCTTGGTAGTACTTTAGACAATACTTCAGGTAATTCCCGTCCCCATCAAGATGAAGAACTTTTCCGGGGATATGAAGGTAATCAATACCTGCAGGCAGAATTTTGCCGTCACGGCCTCGATAATCCAGATTGAAATCCTCTGCCATACGTCTTAGAAATACCTTTTCCATTGATTTTCGTATCTCTTGATGAAGACTCTGAGATGATGATTCTACTTCTTCTTCACAAATAGTCACAAGGTCATCAATAGGAGCGTCAGCAATAAGCCTTGCATTTAAGCCTCGTAAAAGAGCCCTTGCAGCCTTTGCCCGACTTGTGATTATCTTTAATACAACGAAGATAACGTCCGAGCCGTAAGATCTCCGTGCCACTTTATCTCCGATTCTTATCTCACCCACATTCTCCCCTCCAAAGGGACCATGTCCATGATATGACATACTATGAAGTGGACGAGAAAAGGTGAGACCTCCTAAAAGTAAAGAACACGCCCTCCGGATTCCAGGAAGGCGTGTCATGCATTGCAAAATCTATCTATATTTAACCCGTACTTTACCGGCCTTCTACTTGCTGTGCTTGTCCGCGACTTTTGTTGCTCCGTAAGCATCAGGTTTGATCTTAGCCTCAAACCCGGTGCCGGTTACCATACCGACAATCTCTCGAATAAGTTCCTTCGTTTCACCGTTCTGGCCGATATCTAAATGAATTTCCACATTCAAGTCACCGTACCCATTTTGAGCAAGCTTCTCAGCAAGCTTGCTGGCAACCCCAAGGCTTTTTGCGGCCTCGAAGAAGATTCTCTGCTTCAGGCTTCGGCCCATTTTTTCATTTTCTTTCGTATAGTAATATCGTCCGCCTTTACCGACTCTATGAATCACTATAGCAGTAACAAAACAAGCGTCCTCCCTAAGCTGAGAATCGGTACCGATAATCAACCTATACGGAACGCCGGGCATTTCCTGCATATAGCTGACAATATCTTTAAATGTTTCGTCAAAACTCATCTTGCCCTTTGAAGGGCTTATAAATATCATGTTTCTCACCTTGACTAGGATTCACTGCGTTCCAGCACAATTGCGTCTGCTATCTGACCAAACTCCCCTAGCGTTATTGTCTCAGCCCTTCTCTTCGAATCCACGCCCACCTCGGCAAGAATCCTCTTTAAATCATCCTCCTTGACGGAGGCAAGCTCCGGATAGGTTTTTCCCGCCATCGAGAGCGCCCTTAAGATTGTCTTTCGCCTTTTTGCAAAACCGCCTCTGACTACCGCAAAAAACATTTCCTCATCAAGTGTGTTGACCCGTGGGGTTTCGCGAATCAGCATCCTAACAACGGCAGAGTCTACTTTCGGTTGAGGCCAAAACGCCCCCGGTGGCACTACGGTTATGATCTCCGGATCCGAATAATATTGCGCGACTACGGAAAACGCTCCGTACCTCTTGGATCCCGGAACTGCGACAATTCTCTCAGCGACTTCCCTTTGAAGTAAGACCACCAGTCTTTCAAAAAGCTTAGCATGACTGAATAATCTCAAAATGATAGGAGTCGTAATATAGTAAGGTAAATTAGCAACCACTTTAGACTTCTCTGAAATCAGTGTACTAGAAGCCATTAGCTCTGTCAAGTTTAGCTGCAGAAAGTCCCCTTTTACAACTTCTACATTAGAATATTGGGAAAACCGTCTGTGAAGCACAGAAACCAATCTTTCATCTATCTCCACAGCAATAACGTGGCCGGCTTCTTTTTCAAGAGTCTCAGTCAGTATGCCGGTGCCTGCCCCAATCTCAAGAACGACGTCATCCTTGGTTAACTCGGCAGCATCGGCAATAATCCCTAGAATGCCATGGTCTATGAGAAAATTCTGGCCGAGGTGTTTCCTCGGCCGAATTTTAGATTCTTTACTTATGCTCTTTATTTTCTGTTTCATGGCTCAAGAATGTAAACTTTCACCTTCCGTTTTCCGTACCGTAATGCCTCATCTACAGTCTCAAAAAGCAAGTCAATTCTATTTCCTTTGATAGCGCCTCCGACATCACCGGCGATTGCAGGCCCATAGCCTTCTATATAAAGCTTAGTGCGAAGAGGTATGACCTTCGGATCTACAGCAACAATACCGGGAACCGCCTTCAGACCGATAGCAGTATACCCGTCCGCCCACTTTCCACAGCTGGTAGGGCCGGGCTCATAAGCCGTGGCTATCATAGTCTTGACTTCCCGGTATCTAAAGGTGCCCCTTGATGTAAGCAAGGTTCTCACCGGATTCCGAGTGCCTACTTTCATCACTTTTGAGACCGGTTCCCTCAGCACTCTACTGACAAGTACAGTCTCATTCACAACTTTGCCGTCCTCATAAATGACGCGGACTTTCTGTTCACGGAGGCCTTCAACTCCGGGCCGAATCACCTGGGTCTTGCCGCGATCCATACTTGAATCAGGCCTTTCTTCAGTCCGATACGGAATACGAACCTGCCGTACAATCACCTCAGATGTGACACGAGTCACTTTGATGTTCATTCCCGGACTGAGCCCGACTTCCATCCCTGGACTCACCTTGTCCTCAGGCCTAAGCAGGATTCCGGACTCAGCCAGAGTATGTTTAACCATAGGCCCTGTTGAACGAAGCGCAACTTTTGAGCCATCCACTTCAAGCTCCACAGGAACTGCACGAGTAACAGTAATGGTAGATCTCCCACGCGCCCGCTCAGAAATCCCGGGTGTCACCTTGTCGCCTTCTTGTAACTCCACCCCGGCCTGCTTCAGGATGTCGCCTACCCTAAGGGCAGGGGCTGTGACAACCATAACCTCATCATCAACAATTATCCTTATTTCCCGCGCTGCTCCTGCAAGCCCAGTCACTAAGAGCACTACGCAACATGAAACAAGAGCGATTTCCCTTCTGCGTTCGACAAATACCGACGCTCGCTCCTGCCTGTAACAGGGGCTAGACGTCATGATCCCATCCTCCTTGCAGTGTATAATAACCCTGCTTGTGCTAAATAGTAACCCCAATGCTTATACAGCATGAGGTCTTTTGGCGATACTATTCGGCCAAAACCCCCAAAATCCTTCTTTTGCGCAGGAGATTGGAAGCAGATGCCATATATGCTCTACTATACATCATTATCGGTATGTAGTCACCTAGTTTATTCGAAGCCGGATAAAGATGTTACAGCGGAAAGGCGTCGGTCGAACTCATCAGGACTTATAGTTCCTTGCCAAAACTCAGTCATCATAGGACTGATTACGTGTTCTCTTAGAAATCTCTCTTTCTCTTTTGTCGCAGAGGACAGGTTGCGGAACATCCTGCCGGATGCTACCGCCTCCGCAAGAAAACGCCGAGTGGCGCCGTCCGGAACAGGGGTAAGGCTAAACGTATGCGGACGGTCTTCGTATCTAGCAGGCACAACAGATAACTCACCTGCAAGCCACAAAGCCTCTTTTCGGGCCAGGGCCTCTGCAAGCCTGACAGCCAGATATGCGGTATCCGCCCCGCTTGTGCCGGGACATGTAAATACAACAGCTGCATTCAAAGTGACACATGCTGAGCTTGTTCCTCCTACGGGATGAGGCACAGGCAACAGTATAGGCTCCACCGCTTCCGCGCCTCCGGCGAGATGATTGCCTGACATCTTCTCATGTCTTTCACGGACATGCCTTAAGAAACCGGGACCTACAGGCCCTATTACAGCTGCCCTACCGGTCCAGAAAAGCTCAAGCATCCTTTCGCTCATCATGTGGGCCGGCTCGGGAAAGCCTTTCTCTAATCTGATACGCTGAAGAAAGGACAAGCTGGATTTTAATGTATCTCCTTGCCACATGAGGCTGCCATCCGGTGAGAGCACAAGCCCTCTACCGGCAGCTTCCATTAGTGTGTCAAGGGTATTGGTGGATGTTGTGTCCAGGACAAGCCCGTATGTTCTGTACTGCTCTTCTACCCCTGCTTGACGTATCCTCAGTGCGTCCACCATCGATAGAATGTCTTCATACGTCCATCCGTAAAGCATGACTCGTTCAACATCAATGCCCGCCTCCCGAAGGACCTCTGCATTTCCTGCCCAGCATTTGACTGCCATCCACGAAGGCCATGCCCAGATGCGGTTGGCGAGAGACACAAACCCAAGTGAAGAAAGTTCAAAATCAGTAGCCGGCGTAGCGCGGATATCCTTTCTCGGTTTGTCGCATATAAACATGTTGATAGGCACGACCAATCCACTCTCAACAAGTGAAGGATCAAAAGGGGCCATACATATGTTAGGGGGTGTGGAATTATCAACTGCCTTCTCTATTGCCTCTTCGATTTCGCCCAGTGGCAAAAGCACATACTCAACACTTACATTTGGGTAGATCTTTTGGAAGTCTTCAATTACTTCTTCAATCAGGTCATCATACCCATAGCCATCCTGAAATATCGGCCAGCGAGTACTCCACACCTTTAGTGTGTATTGCTTAGTGGGATCAATCCTCACCCAAGGGTGAACATGGTACCCCAGCAACTCCGAGAGCAACGCCCGAGGATGATAAGGACCGGGTGGAATAAGCTCAGGCCGGTTAAATACGACAATAGTAAATATGGCAATGCCTGACAGTAAGGTTACCAGAACCATAAATGCGACTTTAAGAGCCTTTTTGCGCACGTAAATCCCTCCTGTATCATGAGAGACCTTGAGTCCCAGGCGCAGGCAGGAACTATTGAGTCAGGTAAAACGCGGTTTCAGGCGCTGCCTTCAGCGCAACCCCAGAAGGTAGAGCTCATTTAGGCCAACTCGACCTGTAGGTGGGAATCCATAGAGCTTTTGCATCTCCCTGACTGCTGCATCAACACGGGGGCCGAACCTGCCGTCTAAGGGGCCTGTGTCAAACGCTCCCCGCCGAAGATAGTATTGGAGCACCTGGACATCGTGGCCTGTGTCTCCCATCCTGAGGTTTCGTGTAATATCGCCCTTAGGCTCTTCTCCGATTATTTCAACTCGAGTCTTAATAGGAGCAAGTTCAAAAAGCTCTTCCACATCTTCATTCAGCATTCTGATGCACCCTGCGCTAGCTGCGCTACCTATTGACCACGGCTTGTTTGTGCCATGAATCCCGTACCCTCCCCAAGGGACGTTCAGTCCCATCCATCTGGTGCCGAACGCCCCGCCGGGCGCGTAATCTTTGTCAATAATGACAAACTCTCCTACAGGTGTCGGGGTATGCCACTTCCCAATAGCTATTGGGTACCTCTTGATGATTTCATCACCTACGTAAAAGGTTAGGACAAGCGTGTTCACGTCAACAACAATCCTTCGCTCGCCCGGGGGAAGATCTGCAATCGCAGGCAGAGTACGTGATGGGCCTGTGCCCATGCGAAGCCATACCAAATCTGTGACAAGCCCGGTTGGCTCCATGTTAACAGCTTTCTGAAACTCTCGCACAGCACTATCAGTTGAAATGCCGAATATGCCATCAACCTTCCCTTCGAAAAAACCTAAGGTAAGAAGACGCTCTTGAAGTTCAGCTACATCGTGCCCACGGAGATGGGGATGGGTAAGACAGAGGCTTCGATAAGTCGCGCCACATTGACACTTAGGGACTATAATCCTGTAATTGCTTGGATTTGCCTCCACAGGACCCGGGAACCCGCCTCCAGAATCAATAAGGTGCAGGCTGAAAGGTGGGATGGCTGAAACTATTACTAAGAAAACGACAACTCCCCACACGAAACGTAAAGACATGACGTTCACCCCCACACTACAGATAATCTATGAGGGTGTACGCGCCTAAATGAACAGTTGAGCAAGGTTTGAGGCAGACTCCTAATACCCCTTTGAGAACAACGGGCGACTATTATTATTAGCGTAATGCCTGATTCAGTTGCCAGGCCAGTAAAAAGTTGCCTTGCCTGTTTTTACTTTAGGATTTGTAAGAATCTCACCGAATACCTGGTATTCACCTGGAACTGCCTGCATATTTGCAAGGTCGCTACCGTCCCAGACAACTGAATATAAGGCAAGCTCACCAGGGGCGATTTCGCGCTCCGTCAACATCATGGTAGCCACCTTATCATGAGACCATCGCCATATCTCGGTATCCCCTGACACCACCACGAAATCAAATTGCATTCCGCTGGAAAACCGGAGATTGACATTTTCCTCTCCTGTGTTGAGAGCCGCTACAGTAAATACTGTAAAATTTCGTCCGTCTACCCGTATCGGGCTTGCGCCTACTTGAACTTTTAGATTCTTGAATGCATTCACAGAACACCCGGCAACAAAGACGCAAGCAACAAAGACCGATATTATGCATAGGACCGGCTTATTCTTAACAAAGAACCGCGCACAAGACATCATTATCACCTTCCCCTGTCCGGAAGTCTATTAATCCTCAGCAAGCTTTGATATCATTGTTATCCCGGCGCCGATGTTAGGACGCACACGGAGTTCAATTCCTGTCAGAACCCCGCCGGTCAAAGTTATCTTACTTGACGTACGTCCGAAATAATCGCCTTCATCTATGACTCCGTTTTTATTTATGTCTGTCCATCCATATACGTGCCATGAACCTTTCTCAACATCCCTTATCTCAAAGAAACCACCTGCTGCGGGACTTGTCATTTCGCTGCGGGGAGTCACGCTTACCCCGTCATCGTCTCCGGCAAAGATTTTCATCTCGGTAATAAGGGCACCGTTTACAGCTGCATGGGCATTGACAAGACCCCAACCATAAACGTCATCGTACCCTGCTGTACCCAGATCCATGGCAGTCTCATGAAGTATTTGCCTTATGTTTTCAGGGCCTCTCACCCCGGAAGAGATGAGGAGGGCTGCGACACCTGCAACTTGAGGCGCTGCCATAGATGTCCCTGAAGCAGACGCAAAAGTATTCATCGGCCAGGTACTGACAATACTATCGCCAGGGGCAACCACATCAATATGATTTCCGTAGTTGCTCCAGCTTGCACGGTTAAGGTCAGGACCTATGGCACCGACTGCAATAACTTTGGAATGCCTGGCAGGATATGCTAACCACCCTTGCCCTTCATTTCCTGCAGCTGCTATCATGGTCACGCCCTTGTTATACGCGTACTCAATCGCCTCTTCCATAAAGAAGTCTTCACCGCTTGACGCATCTCCAATTTGGAAACTCATGTTGACTACATCAGCCCCATGATCCGCAGCATAGCGCAGAGCTTCAATGATCTCTGAAAGGCTAAGATATCCTCCTCCGGAATCATCCGCAGCCTTAAGAGGCATTATGGATACACTCCAGTTTATCCCTGCAATGCCCAGGCCGTTATTTGTTGCAGCGCCGATTATCCCTGCAATATGTGTTCCATGTCCGTTATGGTCAGTTACATAAGATGTCCTATTGTAGAAATCATAGCCTGAAATGATGTTTCCAACAAGATCCGGGTGGTTCACCTGAACACCGGTGTCAATTACTGCCACTGTTACACCGGAGCTGCCTCTTGTTTTGTCCCAGGCATGCCGAAGACCCATAGCATCAATTGCCCATTGCCTGGAAAGGTTCGGGTCGTTAGGAATCAGTGATACACCTATATCATTTATGTCGGTGACACGCCCGACCCAGTTAGGTTGCGCGTGTCTCACCAAGGAATTGCTTTTGAAGTCTTCTACTGCACGAACAGGGTCTCGGCCTTCTGAAATCCCGATAACATAGATCCCTGCCCCTTCGATAACACGTTTCACATGACACCCTTGGCTTCCCACCAGGTTCTCGATTTCCTCGGAAGATGCGTTCTCCCGGAAACTCACAAGAATATCGGAATCTCGATAATCCCGGCAGCCGGCAGGAGCAAGAGGCTTAGTACGAGTTGTTCCTTGGACTACCACGCCCGGACCGTCCGATATTGACAGGCCGGATACATTATAGGCAGTCTCCATCACTACATGACCAAGGACCTTTCCGTAAGTATGCACGCCAGGTTGCGGATCCGGCGCAAGAGGAGGTTGATAAGGCTCGCCGAAACTTGCAGATGAGCAACCGGACACCAGCATATTAAGGGCTGCAATAAGAGCTAATACCAGCGCTGTTAATAGAGTATGTTTTATGCTTCTAATCCTAATTCTCTCCCTTCCATGACTATGCTGGATTAGTAGACATAAGTCTTAAAGTTTATCTCATGAATTTCACATGTGACAATCGAATTCCTGCATAGGAAGGATGAGCTTGCCCAGGGAATCTAGGGCAATATTGGCTCATATGGCCATTATGGGAGAAATATGTCAGTTTATACATGGGATACCAAATAACCTGGGATAACAGAGTGGAAGGAGGAGAAGTCATGTTAAACAGACTATTGAGAGGTTTTGCTGATTCCGGAACCCTGCTACGCTTTTTAGCATACGCTACTTTCGGGGGGTCGATGTCAAATTACGCCTACTGCAAGACAGGACGCTGAAAGCGTCGCATCATCGTACAACGCACTGCATCTTTCACTGCTCCCCAAAATGAACCCTCAGATCATCCCAACTAATGCCGGCTGACCGCAACACCTCAGCCTCCAGGGCCTTTGTAGGTTCATATGCCGCATCGAGCAGGTGTTTTATGTCCTGGCGCCTTTCGTGAAGATCGCTGAAACGCTCTTCTAATGACACAAGTTTATGGGTCACAATCTTGTCAGCATAGAATACGACCTTCTGTTCCCACGTGAAAGGTGAATGATTCTCGCTGATGATTGCATCGAGTATATGCCCGGACACGATAGGCGCCAGTTCTTCCAGGCCTTCGTGAATCACGATTTCTGCTGACGCTTCAGCATGATTTACTGCCTTCTGTCGCCGATAAGCTTTGGACTTTCCTACATCATGGAGCAAAGCTGAAACTACCACCCTATCAGTGTCCACAGGATAACCTGAAGCCTTAAGTCTATCTGCGATAAACCCAGCTACATCAGCCACTTTTGCAGAATGATCTATGACACCTTTAGGAAGCTCATAACGGTTCAAAATCTCTATGCAACAAGCTCTTAGTTGCTTGTTCCCCAACTCCCCAATATCGCATTTGCCGCATTCATGCAGATTGCCTACCAAGCTCAATCCCCCACCAATACGGAATCATCCGTCATCTTGATTAACCTTGATCCTCTTGAATTATCCACAGTTCAACTTAGGTCTCAGGGCACCCGGTCTGTTACCGCATACTGACAAAAGTTATTATACCATAGTTTCCCTAACAGCCCTACAGTCTCAGGAGGCCGGGTCTACAGCAAAGCCCTTGCCTCATTCTTGCCTGTCTGTATGGGCGTCGTGGGAACAGGCAAGACACATCTTCTGATAGCGCCGGGGCTTAGGGCTGCCCTTAGCGGAAAGGAGATTTGATTCGTTCAAACAATCGATCTGGCAAACCGTTTGATGGTATCTCTGGAATCCCTCTGCAGTCGTTCATCTTTATGCGCGAGGTGAAAACTGAAGCCTCCTTAGATTGAGCGTTTCATCGGCACTCAAGGCATCCACAAATTCCATGATCTCTTCTCGAGACTTCATCTCCATAGAGACTCTGAGAAGCGGCTCAGTTCCGGAGAATCGAAAACAACACCATGAACCATCAGCAAAGTAGAATTTGACTCCATCCACATAAGATGTCTTGGCTACAGGCTTTGGAAACTTCGGGACATGGCGTGCCTCGAATAGTACTGAGCTGATGCGAGAGCAATCAGCGGGAGCAATAGGCAGGCTCATGGAGTACGACACCGTGGCACCGTACTTCCGCTCAATTTCGTGTGCAAGCTCGCTTAAGGTCTTGCCTGTTGTCGCCATCATTTCGACACAAAGCAGTGCGGCAAGTATGCCATCCTTTCCATTAATGTGGCCTCGGATCATCACGCCGCCGCTGCTTTCTCCTCCAAGCAGCAAGTCGCATTCTTCCATTTTGGCCGCTATGTGCTTGAACCCTACAGGAACCTCATAAACCGGTTCTCCAAATGACGCGGCAATTGAATCCAGGACATGAGTGGTTGTCAGGTTCCGGACGATGCCACCTGTCTCCATTCTGTATTCCTTGAGGTAGTAGTAGAGAAGGCACAGAATGGTATCGGCACTTACGTACGCACCCCGTTGGTCATATAGAGCAATGCGGTCAGAGTCGCCATCGGTGGCAATCCCTAGATCGTAGATGCCGTCTTCCATCATCCATTCCATGTCCCTCAAACTATGCCTTTCAGGGCATGGCACCCTTCTTGTGTGGACAAGATCGGGTTTGAAGTTGATCATCTCCACTTTGCATCGCAAGGAGGAGAGACAGACCATCATGATGTCCTTGGCAGTGCCATACATCGGGTTGAAGAGCACGCGGAATGCCCGCTTCTGAATTGCTTCCACATCAACCTGAGCAAGCAGGGCGTCGATATATTGGTTACGGTTGGAGTACATCCGTATCCGGCCCTCCTCCACAAGCTCAGAGTAAGCCCCATGTGCCACCGGTTCATCAGGAAGCGATCGAATTATCGATTCAAGCTCGTCTGTGACTTCTATAGGCGCATCCTTACCCTTCTCCACAATCACCTTTATCCCGTTGTACTGCGGCGGATTGTGCGATGCGGTAATCGTTGCTCCGTAGTCAAGCCGTTCATGCTCCACGGCAAACATGACCATTGGCGTAGGCGCCGGCCCCGACATTAGCCATACCTCAATGTCTTCGTACGCCAGCACCTCTGCGAAAGCCTCTGCAAAGGACCTTGACATGAATCTCATGTCGTATCCTACAACAATCGGCTTCGGACTGGAACCCTTGGCCTTTGTAAGAATAGAGAGCGCCTTCGCCACGCGTCTCACATTTTCGAATGTAAAGTCATCTCCTATGATGCCTCGCCATCCGCCTGTGCCAAAACTGATCATGCAACTCAACCCTTCATTCTTATGTCAATATCCATGGCAACTAGAGGAATCCGTACCTCTCTCTGAGATCCTCGAGCTTCCTTACGGCCTCCAGGGCAGTCTTGCCCTTGTGCCTGGTAACCGCAACTACAAGCGCATCGGCTACAGCCACAGGTATCGCCATCGAACTGAAGATATCCATGGGACCCCGTTCAAACACGATCACTTTATCAGCCAATGACGCCATGTGCGTATAGGGCACATCAGCGATGAGAATGGTCCTGGCGCCCTGCCTCCGGGCCCAATCAAACAGCATTGCCACATCGGCGTAATCCCTGCCGAACGCGAAGACCACAGCGGCGTCATCCCGCTCTATCGTACAAGCTTTGTCAAACAGCCGCCTGCCCCCATACTCAACCTTGCAAACATTCATGCCAAATCTAGTCAACCAGAATGCCATGGAATCGACGGGAACTGATGCAACACCATCTCCAAACAGATATATGGTTCCTGCCTCGGCTATCCATCGGGCGCATAAGTCCAGGTCCTCATCGGAAACGGATTCAATCACCTTCTTCAGATAGGTGATTTGGTTGCCCAGAACCTGTTTCACAGTAGACTCCGTCTCTTGAATCTCAGACATGATCGATTCGATCTTCCTAGATGACGCGACTTCATCCTTCAACCTTTTCTGAAGATTGTCCTTTAAGTCTGGGTAGCCGGAGAAACCTAGCTCCTTCGAAAAGCGAACCAGTGTTGCCTCGCTTACACCTACGCGCCAGGCGAGTTCGGTTATGGACAAGAAAGGCACATCATCAATGTGATTCAGAACGTAGTCAGCTACGACTTGGTGACTCTTGGTCATATGCGGCTGCCTCTCTCGTATTAGCTGCTTCACGTTCTTTTCGGGGTTATCTGTCAAGGCACGATACACCCCCTTCCAGGTTTTCTTCAACCACTACGTGCCCGGCGGCTATTTCTCTATGTCGGGCCTGGCAGTTGACTCCAGCCTCCAAAAGCTCTTTGACAAGCCTCTCCGTTATGGCAACAGATCGATGCTGTCCCCCGCTGCATCCAATTCCTATCGTCAACCTGCTCTTGCCTTCCGAGCTGTAATAGGGTATGAGCCTCACGAGCATTTCACTTGCAGCTTTCACAAAGTAATTTGCGATTGGTTCCCGAAAGATGTACTCTGAGCACTCAGCATTGAGTCCTGTCGTATGCTTCAGCTCCGGAACCCAGTAGGGGTTCGGCACAAACCTTGCGTCAAAGACAATGTCGGCATCGATGGGGGCGCCATACTTGAACCCAAAAGAGAACACGTCCAGAAACATCAATCTATCGAGGGGCTTACCTGTAACCACCGTGCACAGGTGGGTTTTGAGATCCACGGGCTTGAACGCTGATGTGTCAATCACAACATCAGCTCGGTTGCGGATAGGCGCAAGCATTCTGCGTTCCAGCGCTATGCTCTCGTAGATGCTGCCCTTGCCAGCCAGCGGATGAGCCCTCCTGACTTCGCTGAAACGCCGGACCAAGACAGAATCGCTGCACTCCAGGAAGATGATTCTGTGATCGTAGCCCGTATGTTCCAACCAGTCGAGAGCCTCTTCAAGTTGCTTAAAATACTCCTGCCCCCGTATGTCCATGGCAATCGCATACCGTCGTTGGTCACTGGAGTCAGCCTGGAGCTCGATGATCTTTTGAAGCAGCACTGGAGGGAGGTTGTCTATACAAAAGAATCCCAAGTCCTCCAGGGCCTTCATGGATTGAGTCTTCCCTGCTCCGGATAGTCCGGTCAGTATTATGAATGATGAGTTTCGCCCGTTATTCTGCACTCGTCTGCCTCCATCGAATATTAGTCTTGTCCAATGTAAGCCAGAAGCTCGCCATTATTTGTAAAGCACTTCGCCCGATTCGGTTGAATGCGGATCCAAACAGGCTGGTCGTTCACTAGCCCCATGTCATCGTATGTCGTCACAGTTACTAGATCATTCCCTACTTTGACCCTTACGTACCATTCAGAACCCGCCGGCAACACTGAGTAGACCGTCGCCTTGAACCCTTCCGGAGTTGGATCGGATGAAAGCACAATGTCCTCAGGGCGAACGCCGAGAGTAGCTTCCTGGCCCACTAAACTCAAGTCGCTGACACGGGGGAAACTAGCCCGCAGCCCTCCTGCTTCTATGGCCACGCGCCCTTGATCTTCCACTAATCGGCCCTGTATCAAGTTGATTCTTGGGTTACCCACGAAATCTGCGATGAACAAGTTCTTGGGGCGATGGTAAAGATCCATCGGCGCCGCTAATTGTTGAAGGATGCCGTTGTGCAATACTGCAACATCGGTTGACATTGTCAATGCCTCAAGCTGGTCATGGGTGACATATACTATCGTCGATCCTGTCTCCGAATGCAGTCTCTTCAACTCGCTGCGCATATCCATCCTCAGCTTCGCGTCAAGGTTGGAAAGGGGTTCGTCTAACAACATTACCTGGGGCTTCATCACAAGAACTCTTGCGATCGCAACCCTCTGTTGCTGTCCGCCCGACAGTTCACTTGGGTACCGGTCCAGAAGGTCCTCTATACGAAGAATCGCCGCGACCTCACGAGTCATCTCCTGAATGTACTCGGCACGTCTCTTCTGTACACTTAGCCCGAAGGATATGTTTTCGAAGACAGTCATGTGTGGCCAAAGCGCATAGCTCTGGAACACGAGGCCGAGATTGCGTTTCCCCGGGGGGACATAGTGCCCTTTTTCAGAAGAAAAGACACATCTGTCACCAATCCAAATCTCGCCTGAAGTTGGGTGATCAAGCCCTGCAATCATACGAAGGGTTGTTGTCTTGCCACAGCCTGACGGCCCAAGAAGAGTAGTAAATGAACCTTCTTTAATAACAAGGCTGAGGTTGTCAACGGCTACCACGGAGCCGAACTTCTTAGTAACATTTTTCAATACGATCTCAGCCATGCAGTGTCAACCTCCTATTCCTTTAGCCAGGTCTGTGCCCATGAGTTTTCTGCTTATCCACGTTGTCACAAGAACTGCAAAGACTATTAGGATCATCACGGCGTTGGTGTATGGATACCATCCTCTGTCCGTAAACTTCAGCGTTATGCTGGTAGCCAACTGAGTGCCGGGTGTAACTAGAAGCACAACCAAGCTCAACTCCCGCATGGCTGATATGAACGGCAGCAGAAGCCCGGAGAAGAAAGACGACTTCTGCAGCGGGAAAATAATGCTTGATATTCTCTTGAACCATGAGGCGCCAGCCATTGTAGCTGCTTCCTCCAGTTCCGGACCTATCTGCATCATGGCGCTTATACCCGCCCTGGAACTGTAAGGAAGGTACTTGACTGTGCAAGCCAGCACAAGAAGGGCAAGAGTCCCGTAAAGGCTCGGTATCGGCCCTCTGGGAACTGAGAAAAGAGCTAGAAATGCAGAGCCAAAAGCTATGCTGGGCATCAGATATGGCATGAAGGAGAGCTGATCCAGTACACCCGCAAACCTGGTGCCTCTCATTCTTGCTACTGTGTAGCCGATCAGCATTCCGAGCACGCCACATAGTAACGCAGTCAGAACGGCCACCTTAAGACTATTGCCCAGAGCACGCAGTATCTCCGTATTTCTTAATATGCCTGCCTCTCCTGTCCGCAGCCCAATGGAAGTGCTCGCAGGCCCGATCCAGTAGTGCAGGGTCAGGTTCGACAGGCTATAGTCGCCAGGTATGAGCGTCAGCGATTCTATGGCCAACACTCCGAAGGGAACGAAGGTCACGCATACCAGAAAGGTCATGACCAGCACTGTCGCAGGCCACTTCGCCTTGCCCAGGCTTACAAGGCCTCTCTTGCCTCCCTTTCCGGAGATAGTCACATAGCTCTTTCTTGCACCCAACAGCTTGGTGTCCATGTAGAGAATGAGGCTCCCCATGAGTATCATTACAAGCGCCACTAAGTATGCCATGCCGGGACGCTGTCCCACCAAATTTGCATGAAGCAATGTTGAAAGGACGTACAGGCGCACAGGTCCGCCCAGAAACGACGGTGTCCCAAATGTTCCGAAGCCGCGAGAGAATGTAAGAAGGAATGTCGATAATATCGCAGGCATTACAAGAGGAAAGACGATCTTGCGGAGAGTCAGCCCCCTCCCGGCGCCCAATAGCTCCGCAGACTCTTCTAGCTGCGAATCGATGTCCTCCAGCGCGCTTGAGATTAACATGAATCCAAACGGAAAGTAGTGCACTGCCAGGGTAATCACAATCGGAAACATCCCGTAGGAAAACCAATCGGGCAATGTTATCCCGGTGAGATACTGAAAAAGGCCGACCGATCCGCCTATTCGCGGATTCTTGAACAGCGTTATCCAAGCCAACGACATGGTCCATGACGGCATTATGTATGGCACTATGGCCAGATTTGAGATGAACTTCTTGCATGGAAGGTCAGTTCTGACAACGAGCCACGCCAAAACTCCTCCGATCAGCAAGGCAAGGATCGACATGCTGATCGACATTATCAACGTATTCATGAGCGGTTTGAAGAAAAACGGACCTGCAGACGAACCCGTAAACGTCTTCTTCCAGTGATGCAAGGTGGCATCGCCAGGCATGGCGCCTGGAATCTGAAATCTCTCCATAGGATGGACAATGAATGTCTCCTTGATCATCACTGCAAGAGGAACCACCACGACGTAGAGCAGGAATGCGACAATTATTACACACAGAATTGCATGCGGCGTAGCGTTACGCCGAACTCTGCCTAAGAAGGCTTGTGGGTTCAATGAGGTTCACTCCTCGCTGCAAAGGGGTGTACCCAGATCGCAATCTGGGCACACCCAGGACTGTTATGAATCACTTAGACACGCTGCGAATCCAAGCATCGAGCACAATGCCTCTGTTCTGTATCGCGAAATCCGGATCATAAGTCCACAGCCGGCTTTCCCACCATTCCCAAGGCATGTCTTGAGGATGATGTTCTGTAGCCGTGTTACTTGCATAGATTCCAATATCGCTTGACCAGGGGACAAAGCCTTCGGGGCTCATGAGATAATCTGCAAACAGTTTTGCGGCGTTGGGATTCGGCGGATTGCTGAAAAGCTGCAAGTATATGTCGTAGTAGTAGCCCGCAAACGGCTTGAGATCGACAGCTGCCTCAATTGCAAGATTCTTAGCTTCAGCATCACGGTGTTTTGAGTAAACATAGAAGAACCCCACAGGCGGATCCTCTTGGCCCTTCTTGCCCACGGCTTCAGCGATTCTCGTATCGCTGGTCATGATGATAATGTCGTTTTCAGACAGACGTCGCAGGAACTCCAGCCCGGCGTTTTCTTCACGAAGCTCCAGCTTTTTACCAAAGCGCTTCTCGTAATCTGCAGCCAGTTCGTCAGAGCGACGTATCAGCTCGGTGAAGGCATTTTGGTGCTCTCCCGTAAGAGCCAGGTCACGTATCATTACCTTGCCCTTCCACTGGGGAGTCGTCAGGTCCCAAATGCTCTCAAACGGAGCCGTCTCATACTTCTCGCTGTTGTAGCCTATTACCCGTGAAACATGTGCAAAAACAAGAGGATTATGCATGCTCTCAGGTACTGCCTCGCGCGCAGACGGAGGTATGTAATTGACCAGGTAGCCTGGGGTGACAAGTAGCTCTTTCATGCTAGGGAAATCCTCTATCAGGACTAAGTCCACCGACTTGATACCTGCGCGAGCTTCCTGGTATACACGCTCGATCAGCTCGGTCTCAGAAAGGCGATGGGCCTCGACTTTGATGCCAGTTTTCTGTTGAAAAGCTTCTGCAGCCGCCATGATGCGGCTTGTGGTTGAGTAGACCACGACCTTTCCTTCCTTAGAGGCAGCCTTGACGATCTCGTTCCAGTCTTCAGCAGTCTGTGCTGAGCCTACAAGAGAAAGCAACATCAGCAGAGTCATAACCACCAGAATTGACATACTCAATCGTACCGTTCGTTTCACAGCGATCCTCCTTGACAATTATTTTTCAGCGTTGCTCCAAACATAAACACGACTTGTCGAACACATACTCCGTCATATACCAGAATCACCCCACAGGCCAAGCCTGTATAGTAGTATTCTCCAAAGATGCCAAAAAACCTTCTTCATTAGAAAGAAAGTTTTCATTCACAGCTCGATACAGCCGATCCAGTTAAGGTAAGTGAGTCGCGATTGAGTAAAGGAAGCTCTACTGCTGGAAGTGCAGTGCTTTAATTTCTTCTCCGGACGCGCTTGCAAGCCGCATAGCATGAAGGAAGCCGAGCAAGGATTAGAGAACAATATATAGATTGGAAGGAAAGTTTTCATTCACGGCTCGATTCAGCCAGGCGAGTTAAGGTAAGCGAGTCGCGATTGAGTAGGTGGGGTCGCCTTCCGGCTTCATCATCACAACAGAGGATGGCAAGATGATCTACCACGCAGGAGATACGGGGATCTTTGCAGACATGAAGCTTCTGGGGGAGATCTACCCCATGGATCTTGCGCTCCTCTCTATTGGAAGTGTATTCGTGATGGATTCCTTGCAGGCCGCCTGGGTCCTGAAGATGTTGAGCCCCAAAAAAAGCGGTCCCCATGCATTACGGGACATTCCCTGTACTCGTCTAAGATGCAGAGGAGTTTGTGGGTCTTGCTGAGAAAAGGGAGCCCGGAGTTGAGGTCCATGTGCTTAAGCCGGGGCAGCTAAAGGATTTACGGTTTTTTCAGGGGCCTTGACTACTACGCAGATTATCCTGAATACCTCAGTCTTTCGGACATAAGCGATGATGCCCTGGGCAGAAAGAACGTTTTAGCTCTTGTAAAGGGAGAGAAGGGCCGTTCGCGGAAGACCGTGGTTCTTATAGGGCGCACATATACCGTGGGGATTGAGGACTACGGAAACATCAGGGAATATGCCACCCTTCCCGAGAGTCCGAAAGAGCTCTTCAGGGATGAGGATCTTGATGAGGAGACCATGAGAGACCTGGAAAGTGATGACTGGATCTTCAGCAGAGGGATATTCGACATGAAGGCCGAAGTGGCAGCTCATCTGGCCCTCATGAAGAAGCTTTCGGAAAACGCCGGTGAGCTGGAAGGGAATGTAGTTTTCATGAATCGGCTGTTAAATCTTACAGCCGATTGCTTTTCAAAGAACCCTTCGGCCGATCCAAGGCCCAAGGGCTAAGTTTGCATGCCCTCTTCTAAATCCCTTCGATGTTTATCTCTTTATGTGCCTTGTCGTTCATTTTATCCGCACACCCTGCCTTGCTGCCCACATCGCTCGACACTGACAAAACTACTTTGACGGGGACCTGGCGGCCTGCAGAAGATCCTTGACACCAAGGTAGTGTATGTGCTAGGATTGCAAGTGTCAAGCAAACCAATAATGAACTGTAACTTTGTGCTCCCATCGTCTAGTGGCCTAGGACACCGCCCTTTCAAGGCGGCGGCGCGGATTCGAATTCCGCTGGGAGCGCCATTTTTTTGATTTTGTTTGGTTTGCCCGCACTTGTCTTTTCGGGCTTGAAATACTATAATAAATATACGTTATATAAGTGTCGGTAAAATTATGATGGTCGCTTAGCTCAGCCGGTTAGAGCGCTACGCTCACATCGTAGAGGTCGCTGGTTCGAGTCCAGCAGCGACCACCATTCCAATACAAATACCTTGACGAGCGGATGTGGCTCAGCGGTAGAGCATCGGCTTCCCAAGCCGAGGATCGCGGGTTCGAATCCCGTCATCCGCTCCATTTTTATGTACAAAAGATCCGGCAGCATGATGCGTCTTCCAGAATTTTTCCGGATCTCACGTCTTTCGACTTCATACACACTGTGTCATGTGCCTGCCTGTTCCAATGAGTTACAAAAGTATACTGAACTTCCTCGACATCAAATAGGCCTTACCGGCAAGACTCTATCAAGCTATACATCTTTTTGGCAGCAAACTCCACAACAGAACAGCACTTCTCATCGCGAAGACACTCCTTATGTTTTTTGCGGCCTTCAGTGCTCAGAAGATCAACACCAATGATATCCCTACATGAAACGGTATGAAATTCATTGATAAACTCATCGATGAACCTTCCCGCTACGTCATCACATGAACGTCTGTCTTCTTTCGGAGATACACGCCCCATA
>JAKPFY010000123.1 GCA_029551185.1 Bacillota bacterium | reverse complement strand
ACGACGATAATCTTTCCGCCAATGATCTCCTCAACATACGGAGCCAACATCCTTGCTGTGACGTCTGATCCACCGCCTGCTCCCCAACCTACAATCATGGTAATCGGCTTGCTCGGCCATCTGTCTGCTGCTTCGCCGAGTACTGGTATTAGAATTAGCCCAAATGCAACCAGTAGGCAGAGAAGGTGTACTATACGCTTCACAGGAATTCCCCCATTTCCTTTGATTTATAAAGTTGCAATCAACGGTAGGATCTTGATTGACAGCCCTTCAGGTCTCATAGACGACCTTCACGGTACCGTCTTCCGCCTTGTTCTCTAACTTTCCAAGCCACCCTATTAAGTTAGCGTCGCCGAATATGTTTACCGCAAGTAACATACTCAGCTTCATTCGGCACTGACTTACGCGTTGATCTCCCCCTTTCTTTTCTTGTGATTCCTCGATTTAGTCTCGCAAAGGATCCGATGTCCGCTTAAGAACAGCACTTATTCACTGTGTTTCGCTAAGCATGGTCAACATCCGGAGTCATTGGAATCGTTAACATCATTAAAGAGGTCTCTTTCTATATCCTCAATGTGTTTGCGTATTACTGCCCTGGCAACATCGGGCTTTTCGTCGCGAATGGCTTCAAAAATCGCTGTATGTTCACGTTCGAACTGACGGATGCTGCCTTCCTTTTCAATGTTTTTCCTCTTTAAGGTCTTCCAGCGCGTTTCTTTCATCATCAAGTTGACGCTTGCATAAACATCAAACAGGACACTGTTATGCGCGGCGCGCGCCAACTCAAGGTGAAACTTGCGGTCCTCTTCCATGTATTCATCTATTTTCTCCGGATTCGCCTCTGCTTCTCGTCCCAGCGCATTGAGCTTCTCTAGTTGTCTTTCTAATCTTTGGATACCCTTTTCAGTGGCATTCTCCGCAGCTAAACCCGCTATGCTCGGTTCCAGCTCAACTCTGGCTTCGAAAATCTCACGTGGACTGTGCTCTTGAAGGAGCTCCCTCATTACCTCACTGTTAATAGACGCCTCAGTGGCATCGACTTTGATAAAGTCTCCCTGGCCTCGCTTGCATTCGATTATTCCAAGGACTTCAAGGGCACTCAGGGCTTCCCTAATAACTGCACGGCTTGCTCCGAACTGCTGTGCCAGAGTCCTCTCAGGCGGAAGCTTATCCCCTTTTTTGAGCTTTCCCTCGGCAATAAGATCACGAATCTGGTTTACGATCTGCAGGTAGAACTTCTGACTTTGCACCTGTTCAAACATTCTATACCTCCTGTTTCGAGTCCCAGTGCAATTCGGTGACCACAGTAACCTTGCTGCCTTATAAGCCGTAGATATGTGCCCGTGTGCAGCTGCCAACTGCTTGCAACTGGTTTACCGGTGCAGGACGGGTGTTGGTGGGCCAGAGCACCTGATAGCTTGGTGGCCTGACCCCCAACTTCAAAAGTTCTACCTGTTGCAGCAAGAGTCCTTCTATAGGCCGGCTAAGCACATGCTTAGCAAAGTCTTAGCAAGCTATCTTAGCGTCTACTGCGCAAGCTCCGTTCGCAAAGGATAGCACAGGATTAAGGTCAACCGAAGATATGCTTGGATTCTCCTGGACCAGGCGAGACAGTGCAACCATGATGTCTGCAAGTGCGTCCTTATCTCGCGGTTCTTTTCCCCGCACGCGTTCAAGCATGTGGGCCGCCTTAATCTCAGACATCATCTCCAGAGCATCTTCACGGGTTACAGGTGTGACCCTAAACGTTACGTCCCGCGCTATTTCCACAAAGATGCCGCCTAGTCCGAACATTATTGCATATCCGAACTCGGGATCCCGCACCGCACCGATGATCACTTCAAGAGTGTCGGAATGGCCTTCTCTTCCATTCTCAGCTGTCGAACCATCGACATCTTTGGCAATAAGGATCCCGTCTATCTTCGCATCAGGCTGCTTCTCCTTGACCCTGGACATGATATCTTCGTAAGCCTCGCGAACGGCTTCTTCAGTTGCGAGCCGAAGCCTTACTCCCCCAACATCTGTCTTGTGGGGGATATCGGGAGACACGATCTTCATAACCACGGGATACCCCAATGATGCTCCGAGCGCCGCAGCTTCGTCGGAGCTCCTGGCAACTCCGAAGGGGGGAACCGGGATTCCATAATCCTGAACGACCTGGTAAGCCTCAGGTTCAGTGAGATTTCTGCCTATCGATGCAGCGTCGCGAATGAGCTTATGCTCTGCCATGTCTAGTTAACCCCCGTGCAGTCAGCTGTTTTCCCTAACTTCTTAGTGTCCATCAGTTCCTTCATAGCTTTCTTCCCCAATTCGAAGGCTTTCAGATTGACGTCAAGGGCTTTCTGAGGAACTCTATCCCTAACTGCTGCAAGCAGACACTCCTCATCAACAGGGAGCGTACCCAATGAAGAGAGTGCTCCCAGCATAACGACGTTTGCAGCCTTCGCATGGCCTGCCTCGATAGCGACCTCAGTGGCATCAAGTAGATATACGTCTGCACCGAGCCCGCTTAATCCTTCCTGTATTGCTTCCACCTCAGGATACTTGCAGACTCCTATGTTTACGTCCACCGGATACCATGGTCTCGTGTTGAGAATGGCAACTCCCCCGCGCTTCAGGAAATCGATGCTGACTCTCAAACCTTCAAGAGGCTCCATTGCAAGCACTACGTCAGCACCTGCCTTACTGACCAGGGGTCCGTA
>JAKPFY010000117.1 GCA_029551185.1 Bacillota bacterium | reverse complement strand
CTAAATGGTTAGGAGGAATTGATTGGTGCATAGTTGGCGGCGAATCCGGCCCCGGAGCTAGGCCCATGCACCCGGATTGGGTGCGATCACTCAGGGACCAGTGTCAAGAAGCGGAAGTGCCGTTCTGGTTTAAACAGTGGGGCGAATGGAGTCCAACGTCAGCGAAAGATGTGTCCGTCAGAGGATGTTTAGATGGAGGTCGATTCCATTACGGATCTAATCCGAGTGTAGGTTTAGCTATGTACCGTGTCGGTAAGAAAGCCGCTGGCCACCTACTTGACGGCCAGGAGTGGCAGCAGATGCCGGAAAGGGTAACATTATGAAAATCATCGAGCCTTATGTTGAAGTCTACCCCTTTGACGGGAAGCAGATAGCCAAGAACCTGGAGAAATACGCCAGGACAGCATATAAAAGTGAGGGTGCTATTACCGGGGACAGTTACGATGCTTTCCTGCGGCGCATAATCAAGAGCGGGCATACCAGCACTTTGGAGCACGAAAAGGTTACGGTCAAGTTTGTGGTGGACCGGGGAATCTCCCACGAGATCGTGCGGCATAGGGTAGGAGCTGCCTACACGCAGGAGAGCACTAGGTATTGCAATTACAGTAAGGATGGGTTTGGGAACGAGATCACGGTTATTAGACCGTTCTTCTTCCCGGAAAACAGCGCGGAATACAAGGCATGGCACTCCTGCTGCAAGACCGCCGAAGTATATTATATGCGGCTATTGAGTCTGGGGCGCACTCCCCAGGAGGCCCGCTCAGTCCTTCCCAACTCCTTAAAGACCGAAATAGTAGTTACATACAACATACGAGAATGGCGGCACTTCTTCTCGCTGCGCTGCGCCAAAGAAGCCCATCCCCAGATGAGGCAGGTGGCGATACCTCTGTTTATCCGCATGCGGGAACGACTAATCCCATTGCTGGACGATCTGTCGTTTGACATGAACTTCCCGATAGAACACTACGCTGAGGTAAAGGAGGGCAAACAATGAACAGAGAACGCTTTAACGAGATTTGGCAATCTTTCGTAGATAAGGAAATGCCGTTGATGATTAGCAAGGGCGCAGATTACAGCAACAACGAGGAAGCCTTGCAGAACTTCAAGGAAGCCGCTCAGCTAGCAGACACCAAACCAGCCCATGTTGCGTTTATTTATCTGATGAAACATTTATCGGCCATAAAGAATGTGGTGGTAGCTTCAGCTTGTGACATACCGCTTCAGAATCTATCTTGGTTGGTTGAATCTGACGGCAAGATAAAAGAGGGAACTCTGCAAAAGATCAGCGATGCTAGGAACTATCTAGCGATTATAGCCATGTGCCTTGAAGAAGAAACCGGCATCAAATGCGACTTTGGGGAGGACAAGCAGATATGAATTTTTGCGAATATCAGCAGTTGGCAGAACGCACGGCCAGGGCTACCACAGACACCAGGGAGAGGCTTACCAATTTTGGTATGGGGTTGGTTGGCGAAACTGGTGAAGTGGTGGACTGCATCAAGAAGATACTGTACCACGGACACGATTTGGATTTGAACAGGGATAAACTGAAAATCGAGTTGGGTGATCTGATGTGGTATGTGGCAACTTTAGCAACCACTGCAGGGATCAGCCTGCAGGACGTTGCTAAGGCGAATATCGAGAAGCTGCGCAAGCGATACCCTGAAGGTTTTGACCCGGAGAGAAGCAGGAACAGGGAGGAGCCGAATTATGGGGCTTA
>JAKPFY010000102.1 GCA_029551185.1 Bacillota bacterium | reverse complement strand
GAGATGTCCACACCACATAGCTCGCGGGTTATCTTTCGAATCTTGCGAGTAGACACTCCGTTCACTACCATTTCAACAAGCGCGGCAATCAGGGCTCGCTGCGCTGGTACCTCTCAAAAAGGTCCGTATCCAGCTTGCCCTCTCTAAACTGAGGGACCTCGAAGGTAATTGAGCCCACCCGCGTCACCAAGGATCGCCTTCTGGACCCATTGCGATACCCGGTCCGCTCCACAGTTCTCTGATACGGCTCAGCCTTAAGCTGCTCCGTAGCCTGCGCTTCAAGCACCTGGTTAAGCACTGCTTCGAGAAGGTTAGCCAACCCACGGTCCCCATCAAAAAGTCCATGCAATTGCTCTTCGGATATGCTAATCTGATATGTAGCCATTGGTTCTCCTCCTAGTAGATAATTGGTTCTTACATGCTCCAATTCTACTAGAGAACCAGTGGCCTTTCCATACCCATCCCCACCCACCACAACAGGGTTAAGGCCTTTTTACAGCATTATATCGGACGTGACTTAGCGGCAATAGGCGCCAGCTTTGGGCTGCGTGTTCGGAACGAGCTACTCTAGTTATCAGTGACACAAGCTTCGTGCTGCTTCTTGGCGACGTCGATATCGGTCAAGTCGGTAGTAAGTTGGATCCTGTGGACCTCTACAAGTCCCAACCTATAGCTAAGCAACCCGACTAAACCGCCAAATGGCCCCAGCCCAAATATCAAGCAGGGGTTATTTGACGCTTGCGTACCAACGAAAACACAACATCTGCGGCAACGCACCACGGTATTCGGCCAAGTTGTTCTTCATATGATCAACTCCCGTCCACCTTTCTCGACTCCCAGAATTTCCTTTGACGAGTATTTGGTCGAGCGCAGGCTGTAGATGATCACAGAATCTTCATCCACATCCATGATTTCTTCTAATTCCATCTTCAGCATTTCTAGGTCCGCACGGGTAATTTCCCCTTCGAAGACGGAGTTTTGAACCCAGTAAAGGTATTCACGACACTTCTTCAGCATCTTTGACGTTCTAGACTGATCAACGTCATAGACAAGAATAACGTACACGCCTTCACCTCACCATCGAGCCACGTATGGGCGGTAGGGCTCTTCGCCCATGAGACTTTTTTGAAGCTTGTAAAGCTCCAATCGTATGAGCCTTCGATACGAGACTTGCCTGCCGGTCTTCTCATGCGTCAATGTTGTGCTTAGCTTCCGGTCCATTTCTGCCACAAACGTTTTCCTCCCAGATTCCTTGAGCATGATCCCGCCCATTTCTTTTTCAAAGTCACTCTCTGTCAGCTGGTTTCTGTTAACTAGTGTAAATATGGTGCGATCAACTATGATCGGTTTGAAAATCTCCGCGATATCGAGATTGAGGCTGAAGCGGCGAAAGTTCGTGGCGTGGAGGAAGCCAATGCGCGGATCCAAGTGAGTTTTATATATCTCACTCAACACCATTGTATACAAGATGGAGTTGCCAAAACTTATAAGGGTGTTCATGTGATTCCTGGGAGGTCTCCGGCTACGCTTCTCAAATCTAAACAATGGATTGTCAAGTATCTGATCAAAAGCCTTGTAATAATGGTTTCGCATGTTACCCTCAATCCCCATAAGTTCATCCGTGTCATGGCAAGCATCCAATTCGTCGGCCAATTCTTCAATGATAAGTCTTATCTCACTCCCCAGCCTCCCACGCCTCTCATAGTACTTGAGCACCTGAATCATGTTTTGCGCTGCTCCTAAAACAAATTGCCGGGCCAGCGTAATTCGCTTTTCGTGATCAAGATAGTGCTCTGCTTGCCGAAGCGTCATGTAACCGGAGTTCATATGTTCCCTCGGATAAAAGCTGCCAATATAGTAGCCATAGTAGTTGAAAAAATGGAGGATGACCTCTTTCTTCCCAAGGAACTCCAACAGCCTCTTGTTTACAGTAATCTCTCCAAACGCCATTATCTCCCCTATGTCTTGAATCGGCAGGTAACGTTTTTCGCCATCCTCTGTCTCAAAGAACACGGTGTTGTGTTTGCGTTTGAGCTCGCCGTCTGAAAATACGAATACTGTTTTTCGCAATTGTCACTTCCCCTCCGATAGGTAATAGGTTTTCAGGCCCAGCACAACTCTGCATAAGCACAGCCTCTGCAGTACTTGATTCTCCGGGCTTTGGGCGGTGTTTCCATGCACACAATTTCGCGAATCTCAGTTCTGACTCGTTCAAGCTCCGCGATGGCGTCCTCGGTCAGCTCAACCGCTTCACGCCTCTTCTCTTTCGGAAACCGCAACTCGCCCCGGGCCTCTATGCCACGATTTTTCAGTTCATCCAGGTAGAACAGGAGCTGCATTCGTGCACTATCTGCACTTCTTGAGCTTTTCTTTACCTCGCCTACTACTAGTTTGCCATCCTTCATGCCGACAATATCCATTTTCCCAGATTCCAGCCATACCTCTTTCCTTTCCCTTTTGAACGCATGCTCATGAATGTGGCGTCCCACAACTATGCCCTCATGCTCCTGGTCCGGCACAATTTGATGTGCCAGCAGCCAAACCTGTCGTTTACAGACATAGTAGTACCGCACTAAGGTTCCTGTCACATGCACATAGCCAGCCTGCTGCATCTGCACCCCTCCAAGGATACACTGAGGTTCATATCATTATGCGGGAGGTCGTGTTGCCTTCACACTTGAGATGTGCAAACCCAGTCTCTGCGCAATAGTCGCGCCTATCTGCAAGGATTGCTATAGGCCGCTCCGGATCAATCGCCACTCTCCCATGTGCAGACTTCTCATCCAAAGGCACAATGAAGTGTTGCATCAGCGCCATAAATTCCTTCCTCTCACGGAACGAAAGGTTCGAACGGAATCCACGATCCAAGTAGCGGTCGTAAAGCTGATCCAACCCCATGGGAGCATAACGTTGAAGCAGACTCATGACGTGCGAATCCAGCAAATCTTCACCGAAAGGCACAAAGACACTAACATGCGGGTAGTCGCCGTCAAATGGATCCACCCTTCCAAAAGCAGACCACCTGCCACACGCCGCCTCAACCAGTGCTTCAAGTGACTCAGTCGCCGTGGATCTGGCCATCACTTGACTATGGTATTCGTTCAACACCTCGGAAGACTGCTGCTCCCCCCATGCAGGGTACGCTGCCAGACAGACATCCGTCGCTTCCCTGACGGGGCCTGAACGATACACATAGCGACGAGTATCGTCTTCTCCGCCTCGCAAAAACCTGAAAACAGTGATTCTTCCAATCCCTAACTCTGCATGTCTGTTCACTCGCCCGGCAGCTTGCACTATTGACGGCAGCACCGGCGCCGCTCTGAACATGCGTGCAAAACTGAGATCGACACCACATTCCAAGATCTGAGTACATATTGCCAACACAGGCCTCCCCTGCTTAAGGGCTGCCTTAATCTCGTCTATCCTTTTCGCCTTATGAGGCGCTGTCATCGCCCCTGTCAATAAAAAACAGACCTCCTTCGGCAGGAGGCCTCGGACACGATTGTACACCTCATATGCATCTCCTACGGTGTTCATTATCACCGCCACCGAACCTGCGTCCCCTACCGCTTCAGCTGCCATCTGGGCAACCTCATCTTCCCCCAGTGGCCATTCGAGCACATCCACTTCGTATCTTGATTCCACCTCCAGGTATGGTGGTGCAAGGATTACAGGATCGGACGAAAGCCCTGGCTGAAGCGGAGGCAGAGTAGCCGTGGAGAAAAGCAGCTTGGCATTAGCCTGCTTGATCATGGCTTCAGTCATAGTCAGAAATAGAGTCCAAGCAGATCTGTCGATTACTTGGGGTTCATCTATTATGACAAAAGCTCCATGAAGGGCTTGAAGCCTCATCGTATGCTGTGCTCTCTCTGGAAAGAGAGCGCGGAAGAACTGATTGAAAGTTGTAGTTACAACTGGCGCAAGCCAAGAATCAAGCATCGTCGTATCATCATTGCCAGTAGGCAAGCAGTCTTTGAGGCCCTCGTTTTCAGCACCTATTACGGAAATAGCGGATAGGTGATGGTGTTCCAGAACTTCAAGTCCCGTAGCATGTCTTACCTCTCTTGTAGCTTGCGACAAGATTGACAAATACGGAGCAACATAGATTATTCGACTGCACATCCCAGATTGGCAAGCTTTCAAGGCCACTCTTAGGCTGGTTAGAGTCTTGCCAAGTCCTGTAGGCAGTACAAGCGTATACATATGGGCCGACGAAGAATCGACAAACCGCCTTACACATTCATCCTGCACCATTTGACGGAGCGATGTGAGTTTGCGAGGGCCTTTCTGACCCGAAAAAGACTCAGCTCGAGCTGAGCAATAATCCAGTAATCTTGATTCAGCTTCAGCAGCCATCTCCGGTGAAATCAAGTCCGCGCCCGGCAAGATCCCGGCTGCGTCCAATCTGTCGGAAGCTATCAAGCCCGACGTTGGAATTCGCACGCAGTGGCTTGCTGCGACAGAGAATCTACTCACCTTTCTAGTTAGCTCAGCCCTGAACCTCGATTCACACTTAGCAGCCCATGTCTCCCAAATCTCGGGAGCCCTGCTCAGCCATTGAGTAAACTCCGCACCGTCAAGCTTAAGGCCCGGGAAATAGGAATTGACGAAGTGAAAAAGCCCACCCATATCGCACTCAGCTACATGATCAGAAGTTAGTGTAGCTGCCCATGGCGGCTCCCCTTCAATGTCGCCCAGCTCGCCATGGT
>JAKPFY010000246.1 GCA_029551185.1 Bacillota bacterium | reverse complement strand
AACTGCAGCTTCTTCCTCATCACGTCCGCCGATTTCACCTATTAACACAATAGCACCGGTGTCATCGTCATCTTCAAATGCTTTAAGGCAATCCACAAAAGTCGTGCCGATTATCGGGTCGCCTCCAATCCCGATACACGTGGATTGTCCAATCCCACGGGACGAAAGGATACTTACCACCTCATAGGTGAGAGTGCCACTCCTTGAGATTACTCCGACAGGTCCACGCCGGAAGATCTGCCCCGGCATGATTCCCACTGACGCTTCCCCACACGTGATAATGCCTGGGCAGTTTGGCCCGATGACCCTGCGCTTCGACCCTTCCTTGTCAGCCTGATCCAGCATATCAATGACATCAAGGGTGGGAATGCCCTCAGTAATGCATACTACAAGCCGAATGCCGGACGCAAAGGCTTCCATAACAGCGTCTTTAGCAGCTCTTGACGGCACAAAGATGCACGACGTATTTGCCCCTGTTTGCTCCACAGCCTCAGCCACGCTATCAAATACAGGGATGCCTTCTACATCGTGCCCGCCTCTCCCCGGAGTGACCCCAGAAACCACCACATCAGGGTTATAGTCTCTCATACGCAACGCATGAAATCTTCCCTCGCGACCTGTAATACCTTGAACAACAAGCCTTGTGCGCTTATCTACGAATATGCCCATCTTACATCCCTCCCCCTGCGATTGCCACTATACGTTTGGCAGCGTCAACCATGGTGTCTGCTATCACCACAGGCGTGTCGCTGAGGAGAGCCCGGCCTTCCTTCTCTCTGGTGCCTACGAGCCGCACAACAACCGGGAGATCCAGGCTTACGCTTTCAATGGCTTTGAGGAGTCCTTGTGCCACTTCATCACAGCGAGTTATGCCACCGAATACATTTATGAGGATTGCCTTCACAGCTTTATCCATGAGGATCAGTTCCAAGGCGTTTTGAACCACTTCCGCTCTTGCGCCTCCGCCTATGTCAAGGAAATTAGCTGCTTCTCCTCCTTCTGCCTTGATAGCGTCGATTGTCGCCATAACGAGGCCTGCCCCGTTTCCGATGACTCCGATGTCCCCACCGAGTTTAACATACGTGAGTCTTCTTCTTCTCGCCTCTTGCTCCAGGGGGTCATCGCCTTCCGCTTCCCAAAGGCGTTCGTATCCGGGATGCCTGAAGAGGGCATTATCGTCTAAGGTAATCTTTGCATCAGCAGCAACTGCTTTCCCGTCCTTTGTGAGCATAAGAGGGTTTATTTCAGCCAGTTCAGCGTCTTCTTGCAGGAACAAGCGGAACAGGGAGGAGAAATACGCGCCCACTTGAGCGATTGCACCCCCGTCAAAACCCGCAGCCAAAGCCAAGTTCCTTGCCTGCCACGGCATGAAGCCTTCCCTCGGAGTCGACCACATCTTAGCGATTTTTTCAGGGGTTTTGGCAGAGACTTCCTCGATGTCAACCCCACCTTCACTGCTGGCTATGATCGCTATTGATTTTCGGGACCTGTCAACAGTCACGCCCAAATAGTATTCCTTCACCGCTTCGACAGCCTCTTCTACCAAGACTTTCTTGACGGTGAGCCCCTTTATAGTCATCCCGAGAATTCGGGACGCTGCATCCCTCGCTTCCTCGGGACTCATCACCACTGAAATACCGCCTGCCTTACCTCGTCCACCGACATGAACCTGGGCTTTCACCACAGCATGTCCTTGGAGTTCGGACGCTATTTCATATGCCTCATCCGGGGTCTCCGCAACCCTCCCATGAGGGGTCGGAATTCCGTAGCGCCTCATAATTTCCTTTGCCTGATATTCATGGAGTTTCATGCCTGGCTCTTGCCTCCCTCCCTGTCTCGAGGCCGACACTAAACGCCTTTTTGTTCAGCTCTTCAGTGCCTCGTGGAACCCTGGCGAGAATTGCCTGTTCCATGGCTTCAGGCGTCACTATGCAAGTTGCGCCGACAAGTGCGCCTAAGGCCACAACATTGGCCACTACCTGCCTGCCTACATCATGTCTTGCTATGTCAGTAATAGGTAGAGTCACTACGGAAGCCTCTTCCAAAGCAGGTATGGAACCTACGTTAGTGTCGTCCACAAGAACAATTCCGCCCGGCTTCACTTGGCGCCCATATCTGTCGCATGCTTGCTGAGACATAACAAGGACAATGTCAGGGGAAGTTACCTTAGGATAATCTATCACGTGGTCTGAGATGATGACCTCAGCCCGGCTTGCTCCTCCCCGCGCCTCAGGCCCGTATGATTGGGTTTGGATTACCTCATAGCCGTCATAGACGCCTGCAGCCTCAGCCAGGATTAGACCGGCGAGAATCAAGCCTTGTCCTCCGGTTCCGGAAAGCCGAATTTCCTTATACATTTTCATCAGTCTCCTTGGCAGCGGCTGCGATTATGGATTCGTAGCGCTTAGTATATTCAGGCCTGGTCCTTGTTCCAAGCTCGCCTATGACAAACTTGTCCGCTAATTCCTCAGGTGAGAGCCGGGACGCAGCCTTTTTGGTCACCGCATGTTCTTTTTGCCAGTCCAGCATCGCTAAAGCGTTTTTCATCTTGTTTCTGCGCCCGAAATATGTAGGACATTGAGAGACTGCCTCCACAAAGGCGAACCCATCTGTCGCTATTGCTTTAGCTATCAGACGGGAAAGAGGCCCGCTATGGTACGCAGCGCCTCGTCCGACAAGACTGGCTCCTGCTGCAAATACCAGCTCACACAGGTCGAAAGGTTCTTCTATATGGCCGTAAGGCGCAGTCGTCGCTATTTTCCCTGTCGGGGTCATAGGCGAATACTGGCCGCTTGTCATTCCGTAGATACTGTTATTGAAACATATGGTTGTAATGTTGATATTGCGTCTGGCTGCATGTATCAGATGGTTCCCACCGATGGCGGCAAGGTCTCCGTCCCCTGCCAGCACAATCACGTCAAGTCCGGGCTTCATCATCTTAATACCTGTGGCAAAAGCCAAGGCCCTGCCATGAGTTGTGTGTAGGGTATCGAAATCAAGATAACCCGGGGCCCTGGATGCGCACCCGATTCCCGACACGACACAAACGTTATCCTTATCCAGGTCCAGTGAGTCAATGGCCCGAAGGACAGCGCCGAGAACTATTCCATGGCCGCACCCTTCGCACCATATATGCGGCATCTTGTCCGTCCTAAGATAGTAGGTAATAGGTTTTGCCATATCTTATACCTCCTTCAGCACAGAAAGAATCTCGCTCGGGGAAATCGGCTCCGCATCGACCCTGGTGAGGCTTATGACTTTCGTCTTTCCCTTGGAAGCCCGCTCAACCTCATGGACTAATTGCCCCATATTCATCTCAGGGACGACTATAGCTCTTGCCTTTTGCGCAATTCTTTCCACATACTCATCGGGAAAAGGCCACAATGTCTTCGCTTTCAGGAGGCCTGCCGCGATTCCGGAAGCCCTTGCATCGCGCACTGCCTTCGCACCTGCACGGGCAGTGATACCATAGGCGAATACCACGATATCCGCATCATCCGTAAGGACTTCATCAACAAAGGTCACCTCTTGTCTTGCCTTATCTATCTTGCTGTCGAGACGCCTGATTAAGGCATCCACCTCAGGCCGTTTTGTCGTAGGAAACCCTGTCCGGTCATGGGTAAGCCCTGTCACGTGAAACCTGTATCCGGTCCCGAAATCCGCCATAGGCGGAACTACACCGTCCCCTGCGTCGGCATCAAAGGGGAGATAATCTTCAGGCTCACAATCAGGATAGGCCCTGTTGACTATCTTCAACTTGCCGGAATCGGGAATCTCAACCTTCTCCCGCATGTGTCCCACAACTTCATCCATAAGAAAGATCACAGGGATTCTCCACCGCTCCGATATATTAAAAGCCTCAACTATCAGAGTATAAGTCTCCGCCACAGACGTCGGGCACAAAACAACAACAGGGTGATCCCCGTGTGTTCCCCACCTGGCTTGCATGACATCAGCTTGGGACGGAGCAGTGGGAACACCGGTGCTGGGCCCGACCCGCATGACGTTGACAATAACGCAAGGGACTTCTGCAATAGCTGCAAACCCTATACTCTCTTGTTTGAGAGAAAACCCAGGCCCGCTTGTGGCGGTCATTGATTTCGCTCCCGTGAGCGAAGCCCCGATAACCGCTGATATGCTTGCAATTTCATCTTCCATCTGTATAAACTTCCCGCCGACCTTCGGGAGTATTGCTGCCAGATGTTCCGCAATTTCAGTTGAAGGTGTAATGGGATACCCGGCAAAGAACCTCATGCCTGCCGCGACAGCCCCTTCAGCGCATGCCTCGTTTCCTTGCATCAACCTTATACTTGTCTCACTTCGCATCAACACTACCTCCCTGGGTGCCGGATATCTCTTTCTTCTTGTCATTGGCAGGCACTACTTGGATAGCTAAGTCAGGACACATGATCTCGCAAATCCCGCACCTTGTGCAGTCTTCTGCGCGTGCAACACGTGCCTTTCCACCCTCCGGCCTCTCCAAGACGTTCTTCGGACAGAATGAGACGCAAATATCGCATCCCTTGCACCATTTGTCGTTGATAATCACCGGCCGGCCGTTTTCAACCATAGCCCGACAGGTATTACCGGACTTCTGCATTGACACTCGCCACCTTTGTTTCATGATTAAGGAATACTTATATCAAACTGCCGGATCAGCACCGGGAACAGATTGATAACGCGCATAAGGAGGCAAGAGGATAGGTGAAACCTTATCTTTCGTAATTCCTGCGTCATCCAATTCCTTATGATATCTGGATACATGAGCAAGGGAAAGGGCTCCGGGCTTCACATGCCGTGCTTTCTCCGCAGCAGCCATACCTGCCCGTCTACCAAACACCACAACATCGAGGAGAGAATTTCCCATGAGTCGGTTTCTCCCATGGACTCCGCCGGAAGTCTCACCTGCCACAAACAAATTCTCCACTGTGGTCACGCTTGTATCATCCCTTATGTCGACCCCGCCGTTTTGATAATGTAGTGTAGGGAATACTAGAATAGGCGTTTTTCTCATATCAATATCGAACCTTGCATACTGGCGATACATGGCCGGCAAGGATCTTAGGATTGTACCCTCCCCGTGAATCTGTTCTATCATAGGAGAATCCAACCATACCCCGGGCTGGCCTGTTTCTGTGACAATTCCCTTTTCCCTCTCCAGACACTCACGAATTATCGCGCTGGAAACTGCGTCCCTCGTCTCCAAAGGGTACACAAACTGCTCGCCATACACATTAACCAATTGTGCCCCAAGACTTCGTACCTTCTCGGTAATAAGAAGACCGACAATCTGTTCAGGGTATGCAGCACCGGTAGGATGGAACTGGGTCGCGTCAAGGAATACCAGGCGTCCTCCTAATCGATAAGTCATGACCAATCCGTCTGCAGTCGCTCCATAGTGGTTGGTGGTTGGAAAGTCGTCAATATGGAGCCTCCCGAACCCCCCTGTGGAAACTACAACAGTCTTCGCGCGGACCACAAAAAACTCTTTGGTTTCCAGATTCATAATGACTGCCCCTCGGCATGTGCCTTCTCCGTCAGACAAGAGCTCTACAGCAGGGGAGAATTCGAGTACAGGGATTCCCCTGTTTCTCACCTCGTCTCTCAAGGTGCGCATGATCTCTGCGCCCGAATAGTCTCTGGCTGCATGCATGCGTTTCCTACAAGTACCGCCGCCATGTTGGGTGATCATGGTCCCGTCAGGCTCCTTGTCGAACATGCACCCTAAGTCTTCAAGCCACTTTATCGCCAATGGAGCGTCATAGACAAGAGCCTTTACAAGCTCCGGTTTGTTTACGAAACCCCCTCCTCCCATTACGTCAAGGTAATGCAAGGCAGGTGAATCATTGGCTTTGTCTGCAGCCTGAATCCCACCTTGAGCCATCATGGTGTTTGCATCGCCAAGTCTTAGCTTCGTCACCAGCAAAACGTCTGCCCCGGCAGCATGGGCCATAAGTGCTGTAGACGCGCCTGCGCCCCCTCCGCCTATAACCAGCACGTCAACATCGTAATCTATCTTGTCCAAAGGAAATATATCCGGGTCCAACCTGCTCCGAGACTCCAAGACGTCCACAAGCTCATGCGGCATGACTGATCCCTTGGAAACACCGACCTTTATAGGACGCATGGTATCAGGACGGAAGTCAGGATGAAATTCTTTAAGAAGCCTTTGTTTCTCTTCGGGACTGAGTCGCAGATGCCTTTCAGCATACCGTCTCTGCCTCGTAGCTTCCACAGCCTGGATGGACTCGTTCATTTTCGGGGTATAAGACACATTCATCCCCTCCCTACTCAGGCTCGATGTCCCTCTCGTTGTAGAGGGCTTCAAGCTCTGCCCTGGTGAGCTTTGTCAGTTCGTCGAGACGCAGGTCAAATGCCCCATCTAAGAGTTCCTCGACGCGAGAAGCCAGATGCGCGGCTCTCGGCGCCACGTGCCGCCCATAGATTCTCCTTGCAAGAATTGCGATGTTATACTGGACAGTTTCTGCCGGGCAGCGCACTGCACACAGACCGCACATTAGGCAGTCAAAAGACATATCTGCAACTCTGGCAATGTCCCCTCGCATTGCGGCTGCCATATAATTCATAACATCCAGGTCTTGGGGGCATGCCTTGGT
>JAKPFY010000052.1 GCA_029551185.1 Bacillota bacterium | reverse complement strand
ATATGGCTCTTCGTGCTTCTATCGGCATATTGTCATAAGCCTGCGGACCGCAGCACCTCCATCTATATGCCCTGTCTTTCGACATCGCGACCATATGGGTCGACGAATACTTTGGAGCAAACAAAGCGCTACGGCCAGAACGGGGCTAAGTTAAGTCCTTTGTCTTCCGGCTCCCCGAACATTAGATTCATATTTTGGATGGCTTGGCCTGCAGCGCCTTTCACAAGATTATCTATTGCCGCCATCACCAGCACTCGACCTGTCCTTTCGTCTACCCTAACACCGATGTCACAATAGTTGGAGCCTGCCACTGCCTTAGTCTGAGGAACTTCGTCAGGAGGCAGAATTCGAACGAATCTCTTCCCCTTATAGAAACTCCTATAGATTTCTGTAAGTCCGGGCGTGTCCAAACTGATACCCAAATCCCGGTTAACGTCCCGGAGACAAGAGTCTCCTGATAAGTCGTTTCCAAGATCAGCATAAGCAGTAACCAGGATTCCGCGATTCAGTGGGACCAGATGTGGCGTGAAACTGAGATTTACCGCGTCATCCCATCCTCCCGTCCTGGCAATTGCCGCAAGTTCCTGCTCAATCTCGGGAACATGTCTGTGACAAAGAAGTCCGTATGCCCTCATGTTCTCGTTGCACTCAGGAAAATGATAGCCAAGTCCCGGAGTTCTGCCTGCACCTGATACACCGGAAAGGGCATTTACGACGATACTGTCCATAGAGACCATACCGTAACGGACGAGAGGCGCAAATGCGAGAATGGTTGCAGTAGGGTAGCATCCCGGATTCGCCACCAGTCGGGCATCCTTTATTTCATCAGCATGTAATTCAGACAAGCCATACACCGACTGCGACAGCAATTCAGGGGCTCCATGTTCATATCCGTACCACTTTCGGTACAGCGAAGGATCCTTCAATCGCAAGTCTGAACCTATATCGATTATCTTAATTCCGGGTTTCATGGAAACGAGGTCTTTCATCAGAGGCCAAGCAGCTCCGGAAGGAGCAGCTATAAAAACCAGGTCGCACTCATAGGCTAGATTGGTCATGGATATCTCTCGGAAATGAGGTAAGTCATAACCGTAATAACCCGGGTACACTTGCGAGACCGGTTTTCCTGCATGGGTTCGGGAGACAAGAGTAGTAAGTGCCACTCCGTCATGACCGACAAGAAGTCTTATAAGCTCCCCTCCTGCATACCCTGCTGCACCGACTATTCCAACACGAATCACAACCATATCCCACCTTACTGTTAGTACTTAGGGTTAAGAACTATTCATTTCTTACTGTCACTTGCCAAAACCAAGGTGTAGCATAGACAATCAGTGATTACCATGTGATTGTCTACCCTATACGGGATACCTTCAGCAGGAACCTGTGACAAAACATGCGTATTAAACACCTGCAGCAAATATAGCATCATTATACCAATGGATTGCATAATTATGCAATACCCGTTCCGGTGCTTTTTCACGGGACAACAGGTGCCTTTGTTCAGATGCTTTCTACGTGAATCAACATAAGCGTCAAACAGTCAACGGTTTCAGCAGGTGAAGGCTATTGTGTACTATGGTAGTCATACCCATATAAATGCACATAACATCAATTCAGGGTGAGTTTAAAAAAACCGGTAGTAGATTATCTGCCACCGCGGAGAGCTGAAGAAAGGCGAAGCAGGGAAGATAAAACAACAGGCTGCGCTAAATCCTCACGTGAATCTCCGCAGCCTGCCTTAGACTTAATTATTCAATTCTCGCCGGCCCAGGCTTGTGTTGCAAGACCGATCGGTAGGGCCGGGCAGCTTATCCCGGACCTGATTACGTGATTTCCTACCAGGTAAGGCTCGTGTTCCAAATTGACACGAGGCAACTAGAAGTCCATGCCGACAAGGACTCTAAATCCTGTGGAACCGACTGCATCTTGCGTCTTAAAAGAGACTTCGCCTGCCAACCAGAACGGGTCGTAAACATCTGCCATCACACCGCCGGCAGCCTCCAGCCACGCCTTGACACTGCCTGAACCGAGTTTGACACCGACGCCTGCATCCCCGTACACCACAAGCCGAGAGCTTATCGGTTGCTCACCCCATACGCCCAACAGTAGCACAGGCTTGGTTTCACCGGCAAGTCTGACTCCTCCATATGCACCGACAAGAGCATCACCAAATTCCCTAAGATCCATTGATCCGTAAATATCGGCCCACCCTGCGTCTTTAATGCCACAGTAGTCTATCCCTACGTCTATCATGTCAGTAAGCGTCAGTTCGCCTTTTAGGGTCAATCCTCGTGAATCTCCCTGAAAATAGTAACCAACACCGACATAGTTGGCAGCAGACGCTACACCGGTAAGTGTCATAGCGCCAATAATCACCATTGCTATAAGCAGCTTCTTCTTCATCTTTATCCCTCCTTCTCTATGGGTATTCAAGAGTATGGTTCGACAACACAACAGGAACTCCTTCATAGGCTTTCCAAAAACATCGTTTTGTCGAATCCGAATAAGACTATAATTGAAAGAATGCACGCGGCAAACATAATTGCGATGAATCAGACTCTTGCGTTGAAACAAGAGGCTCTTGTCCTACAGATAAGATTAAGTTTGAATAACGTGGATCGGAGCGCCACAATACTCGCACTTGGCGTCTATTACATGAACCTCTGCCACACCGAAAACAGTACGCCTTATCACTGTCTTGCCACACTCGTAACAGATAGTGTCAGCTCCTTCTTTACCCGGGATGTTCCCAAGATAAACATACTTTAGTTTCCTTCTTGCAATCTCAGCCGCCTTACGTAGCGTATCAATGGGCGTTGGAGGCTCTTTAAACTTGTACGCCGGGTAGTACCTGGAGAAATGCAGCGGCGTTGTATCACCTAGAGCTGCAGCAACCCAATTGACCAGCTCGCTGATTTCATCCCCGGAGTCATTTAAGCCGGGTATCAGAAGGTTCGTAATCTCAATATGGCAACCTGCTTTACGCGCTGCCTCAGCTGTTCGTAACACCGGTTCAAGCTTGCCATGACACACTTTAGCATAAAACGAAGGAGAAAAGGATTTTACATCAATGTTCATAGCGTCTATGTACAGAAGCAATTCCTTAAGGGGCTTTTCGCAGATGTGCCCATTTGTCACCAAAACGTTCTTTAAGCCTGCTTCATGGACAAGTTCGGCAGTCTCCAGCACAAATTCAAACCAA
>JAKPFY010000010.1 GCA_029551185.1 Bacillota bacterium | reverse complement strand
GAAGCCTTATATGAAGTTATTACCGGTACAGCATTGGCGTGGGGTATCGGGATTGTGGACGAGGTGATGATAGATAAGATTAATATTCGGCAAGCGACAAGACTCGCTATGAGACTTGCCGTAGAGGATCTGGACGTTCCGCCTGACCATCTTTTAGTTGACGCAGAGTCAATTCCAATTGCGATTCCACAGACACCGCTTATTCACGGGGACGCTATATCTCACAGCATCTCCGCTGCATCCATTATCGCTAAAGTCACGAGAGATAGAATGTGCCGGGTATGGCATGAGAAATTTCCCAAGTACGGTATTGCGACAAACAAAGGGTATTGCACAAGGGAGCATTTAGAAGCCCTTCTTATGCATGGACCTTGTCCGATCCACAGAAAATCCTTCACAAGAAAGCTACTGCTAAAACACTCAAACCTTACCCTTGATCTTGATGTGTGATAAGAATTTCATCCGAACGTGTTAATCCAATATATGGAAGGAGAATCGGGGTGCCTCGAAGAAGTAGTGGTGTGAACATGCGCCATGACTCTTCACCGCGTCCGGAAGCAGGCCGTTCCCGGAACGCAACCTCTGTCACCCTGATGTTACCGGGAAAAAGGCAAGGATTTAAGGTGCCATAGCAAGAGACATACTCCAAAGGGGTGTGCAAAGTGCGGCAATCAAATAGAGAGATAGGCCTCAGAGGAGAAGACACAGCTGTGCGGTACCTGGAGGCACTGGGGTTCTCTATTGTCTCAAGAAACTTCCGTTCCAGGTTCGGAGAAATTGACCTTATTGCCAAAGACGGTGACACTATCGTATTTATCGAGGTCAAGACCAGAAGGAGTCAGCGGTTGGGAAAAGCTGTAGAGCAGGTTACCCGGAGAAAGCAAATGAAGATAATGAAGGCAGCTGCTGAATATCTTCAAAAATGCGGGGCTCTCGGGAGTAAGATAAGATTTGATGTATTGGCTATTGACGTATTGCCGGGTGGAGCAGAAAGAGTGGAGCAAATAAAAGGAGCATTCAATGGGTGGAGGTGAGATTAGTGCTGGCGAAAGTCCCCGGCGGCGCTGTGCTCGGTATCGATGGATATTTAGTCTATGTAGAAGTTGATGTGTCATCAGGGCTACCTTCCTTTGAGATAGTGGGGTTGCCTGATACCGCTATTCGCGAGGCCAGGGAGAGGGTTAGGGCTGCTCTTCGGAATTCCGGTTACGAGTTTCCGCTAAGGAGGATAACCGTAAACCTGGCGCCTGCCATGATACGCAAAGAAGGCGCAGGTTTTGACTTGCCCATAGCAATTGGAATCCTGTCCGCTATCGGAGAAGTTGATAAGGGGAAGGTTGCCGACTGCGTATTCTTGGGCGAGTTGTCCCTGGACGGGAATGTCAGAGGAACACCGGGTGCGCTATCAATTGCTCTTGCCACAAAAGAGCAGGGGTTTTGCGAGATGATAGTGGCAGAGGCTAATGTAGGCGAAGCTGCGCTGGTTGACGGGTTGGATATATACGGAGTAGGGACGCTCAGGGACGTAGTGAGACACTTAAACGGGGTCGAACGTATAGAGAGAGCGGGAAGGACAAACATTAATCTGTCATCTGTCCGTGCCGAGGATGTGGACTTTGCGGATGTAGCAGGCCAGACACACGCGAAACGTGTGTTGGAAATAGCTGCTGCAGGGAGTCACAATGTCTTGATGGTAGGCCCACCGGGTTCAGGCAAGACTATGTTGGCCAGAAGGTTTCACACGATCCTCCCGCCTTTATCATGGGATGAGGCCTTTGAAGTGACTAAGGTGTACAGCGCTCTGGGGCTTTTGCCTGCAGGTAATGGCTTAATCTCCAGGAGGCCTTTTCGTAGTCCCCATCACACAATTTCTCCCGCAGGGCTCATCGGAGGGGGCCGCATTCCGAAGCCGGGCGAGATTTCTCTTGCCCACCGTGGAGTCCTTTTCCTTGATGAACTTCCCGAATTCGGCAGTCACGCGCTGGAGGCTCTCAGACAGCCAATGGAAGACGGATTTGTGACTGTGGCAAGAGTTGGGGGTGTAGGTGTTTTCCCCAGTCGATTCATACTTTTGGGAGCTATGAATCCCTGTTTGTGTTTTAAAAGTGCGAATCTTGGAGGTTCTTCCTCTTGTACGTGTTCGCCCGGGGCGGTGAGACGATATCTTAACAGGCTTTCAGGGCCACTGCTTGATAGAATAGATCTTCATGTTGAAGTGGGACAAGTTGAGGTTCATGAGCTTCATGAATCAAAAGACAGAGAGAGATCCATGGACATCCAAAAGAGAGTAATGAAGGCAAGAGATGCACAGATTGCACGGTTTTCAGGGACCCCGGTCCGCTGCAATGCAGAGATGGGGTCAGGCGAGATTGAGACCTACTGCAAACCGACGAAGGACGCCAGAACTCTTCTATATTCTGCAATGCACAAGCTTGGGCTGTCAGTCCGCTCGTATACAAGGACTTTGAAAGTTGCGAGGACTATCGCTGACCTTGAAGGAAGCGAAGGAATACAAGCGCACCATGTAGCGGAGGCTGTTGGCTATAGAATGCCGGTTTTCGGTGTTTAAACGCCTGACTGCGCCGGGTGACGCGCCGGAGTGTGGCATATGGAGGAGAGAGAATGCATTATTGCACTGAATACTATACTCACTGTAGGAGGCGAGAGGTTCGCCAATCTTATGCGGGCATTCGGCTCAGCGCGAGCTGCAATAGGCGCCAAAGAGCAGGAACTGCGTCAAGTGAAAGGGATCGGCAAAGAGACTGCAAGGCGTATCAGGTCCCTTTGCGACGGACAAGCCCTGATGCAAGAGATTCAAAAGGCTGAGGAATTGGGTGTGGAAATAGCTACCAAGAATGATCCGTTGTATCCTCATGCCCTATTGAATATTTCGTATCCGCCTCCTGCGCTCTATATTTTAGGAAAAGTCCTGCCTTCTGACGCGTTTTCCATAGCAATTGTGGGTTCTAGGAAGCCGAGTTACTATGGAACCCGGGTAGCCCGGCATCTGTCGAAGAATGCAGTGGAAGAAGGACTCGCTGTAGTATCAGGTATGGCGAGAGGTATAGATTCAGCTGCACATAAAGGGGCTCTTGCCGGAGGGGGGCGGACCGTCGCTGTCTTGGGCAGCGGCATTGATGTGATATATCCTCCTGAAAATAAGGAACTTGCTGAGGAGATAAGAGAAAACGGGGCGGTGATAAGTGAGTTCCCTTTTGGCACATGTCCTTTTCGGCAAAACTTCCCCAGACGCAATAGAATTATCAGCGGACTGGCCCTCGGTGTTGTTATAGTGGAGGCGGGAGAGACGAGCGGCGCGCTAATTACTGCGGATTTCGCCCTGGAGCAAGGGAGAGAAGTCTTTGCCGTCCCAGGCGAAATCGGAAATCCCCTTTCCCGGGGCACTCATAATCTTATTAAACAGGGCGCGACACTGATAGAAGGAATCGATGACATCCTTGAAGAACTTGGGATACCAACCGGAGGGGAACGGAATCTACGAGATAGTTCCGGCGAGATGAGTCTTTCCTCCCTTGAGAAGAGAGTTTTGGCTCAATTAGGCTTTTTACCTGTGTCTACTGATGATATAGTAATCGCGACAGGACATTCGGCGCAAACAGTCACTTTGGCCCTAGTCCAACTGGAATTGAAAGGTGTCGCAGCGCGGGTTACAGGTGGATATGTACGGTCTTGACAGGCACGGACACAAAGAAGCGCCTCGGTATTTAAGAAGGAGAAGCGACAGAAACTAACTCTCGCTATGAAAAATGCAACTTCAGCGGGACGCTGTGTGCCTGAAGAGATGGGCCTTAGCTGATACTTGCTGAAAAAGTGAGTATATGCCATGATTTATATACGATGCGCATCAGAGAAATCAGTGAGGCTATACATTAGGGGAGTGTAACAATGTCAAAAGGTCTCATTATTGTAGAATCACCTGCTAAAGCAAAGACAATCGAGAGATTGCTCGGTGGAAAATACCAAGTGAAGGCTTCCATGGGTCATGTAAGGGATCTGCCCAAGAGCAAGCTTGGGGTAGATGTGGAAAACAACTATGAGCCTCATTACATTACTATTCGAGGCAAGAGCGATACTATCCGTGAGCTTAAAGGCTTGGTTGACAAGGCAAGCCAAGTGCTCTTAGCAACTGACCCTGACCGTGAAGGAGAGGCAATATCCTGGCACCTGTCACAAGCCTTGGGGATTGACGTCGGTAGTTCTTGCCGCATTGAATTCCATGAAATTACTGAGAAAGCGGTAAAGGATGCCCTTATCAATCCAAGGCCTATCAATATGGAGCGAGTCTACGCTCAACAGGCGCGGAGAATTCTCGATAGGCTTGTCGGATATACTCTCAGCCCCTTTCTGTGGAAAAAAGTTCGCAGAGGACTGTCTGCAGGCAGGGTTCAGTCAGTGGCTGTAAGGCTGATATGCGACAGAGAGAGGGAAATCCAGGCTTTTACACGTGAGGAGTACTGGTCAATTACCGCCTTTTTAAAGGCGGATGCTGACTGTCCGGAGTTTCCCGCCAAACTCTTGAAGAAAGCCGGAAAGAAAATAGAGATTGCCACATCCGATGAAGCCCGGTCAATCCTTAAGGATTTGGAAGGCGCGGAGTATGAAGTTGTTAAAGTGCTTGAAAGAGAACGAAAGCGGAATCCTCAGCCTCCTTTCACTACAAGCACGCTCCAGCAAGAAGCCTCGAGGAAGTTGGGATTCGGAGCACGAAAGACCATGCAAATTGCGCAGCAGCTATATGAAGGCTTGGAGATCGGTCCTCAGGGCACAACAGGCCTCATAACCTATATTCGAACTGACTCAGTCAGGGTCGCAGCTGAAGCTGAGTCTTCCGCCAGGTCTTTCATTAAGGACGTGTACGGGAAGGATTATGTCCCTGACAGGCCCAGGCGGTACAAGAAGAAGGCTACCAGTCAGGACGCCCATGAGGCTATCAGGCCTACGTTGGTTACGCGTCGCCCGGATGACTTGAAGAAACAACTGTCAAATGACCAGTATAGGTTGTATAAGCTTATTTGGGATAGGTTTCTCGCAAGTCAAATGGAATCAGCGGTTTTAGATACTGTCCGTGTAGACATCAAGGCTAAGAGCTATCTGTTTCGAGCCACAGGCCAGCGGGTAAAGTTCCCCGGGTTTACCGTGCTATATCAGGAAGGGACGGATAACACTGAAGAGGATGACCCGACCCTGCCTGAGCTTTCTGAAGGCCAAAGGCTGCTTCCGGTAAGAGTCGAGGATAAACAGCACTTTACTGAACCGCCGCCACGCTACAGTGAGGCTACGCTTGTGAAGGCTCTTGAAGAAAACGGTATAGGCAGGCCCAGCACATA